>NZ_DAHVQP010000005.1:0-31212 GCF_027317685.1 Saccharomonospora sp. | reverse complement strand
GGTTCCCCGGGATCCGCGACAGTCCTGTTCCACTGTGGAAGTTCCGCGCGACGGTGTCGGGCGGCCTCGCGAAGCGAACGGGCCCAGCCGAGGAAGGACTGTCCGTGCCGGGGCAGAGCGGGCACGCAGATCCGGCCGTCCTCGACGGTCGCGCTCTCGTACGCGCGGTGTATGTCGTCCATCAACAACCGCAGGGACACCCCGTCGACGACCAGGTGATGTGCGACGAGGATCAGCCTGCCGGGTGTCGCCGGACCGGCGTCCAGCCACACCGCACGCACCAGCGGCCCCGCCCACAGGTTCAGTCCGTCCCGAGCGGTACGCAGGCAGGAGTCGGCGAGTTCGCTGATGTCGTCGGTCTCCGACACTCGCACGTGCGTCAGCACCTGCTCGGCGGTGACCGTTCCCGCCGGGGGGATGCGCAGCAC
Source organism: Saccharomonospora sp. (assembly GCF_027317685.1). NCBI lineage: Bacteria > Bacillati > Actinomycetota > Actinomycetes > Pseudonocardiales > Pseudonocardiaceae > Saccharomonospora > Saccharomonospora sp. The sequence goes on along the minus strand of NZ_DAHVQP010000005.1, from coordinate 30,784 downwards.
CGGCTCACCACCCTCGTCGGGCGTGGCCAGCCGGGCTCGCAATACGTCGTGTCGGTCCAGTACGGCGTCGAACACGGCGTGCCAGACCGACGAATCGCCACCCCGCGGAACGCAGATCTGCATCCACTGACAGAAGTCGTCGGCGGGCACTCCCGCGGCCTTACAACGTCGAAGCAGGTCACGCATGACCGGCGTCAGCGGGGCGTCGCCGACGGCCGGTGCGATCTCCGTGTTATCGGCGTCGTCGAGCCGGACACACCGCGCCGCGATACCGGCGACGGTGCCCCCGTCGAACACGTCCCGGGGGGCCAGGCGCCATCCGTGCCTACGGGATCGGGACACGAGCTGCAGCGACACGATGCTGTCCCCACCGACGTCGAGGAAGCCGTCGTCGAGGTTGATCTCGTCCGTGCCGAGCACCTCACGCACGAGGCCGAGCAACACCGCCTCGGCCGGGGTCACCGGTTCCCGCGCCGGGGTGACAGTGCCACTGCTGGGCGCGGGTAGGGCGGCCTGGTCGAGCTTGCCACTCGGGCTGAGCGGCAGCCGGTCGAGCACCACCAACGCCGAGGGCACCAGGTGGTCGGGCAACTCGGCGCCGAGGTCCTCACGCACACGGTCGGTGTCGAGCTCGACCCCCACCTTCGGGATGACATAGCCCACCAACCGACGTTCGCCGGGCCTGTCTTCGCGTACGACCACGGCGGCCGCGCGGATGTCCGGACGACGGGTCAAGGCGGACTCGATCTCTCCCAGCTCGATCCGGAAACCACGGATCTTCACCTGGCGGTCCGCCCTGCCGAGAAACACCAGTTGCCCGTCGGGTCGCCAATGGACCAGATCACCGGTGCGGTACATCCGCTCCCCCGGCGCGCCGAACGGGTCGGCGACGAACGCCTGCGCCGTCAATCCAGGACGGCCGAGATAGCCGCGCGCCAGTTTCGGTCCCGCGAGGTACAGCTCCCCGGGCACACCGACCCCCACCGGGGACAGTCCCTCGTCCAGCACGTAGGCCCGCACGTTGGGGTCGGGCCGCCCGATCGGCAGCGGGCCGGGGTCGTCGGGGTCGTACCGCCAGGTCACCGAGTTGATCGTGACCTCGGTGGGGCCGTAGGCGTTGAACAGGGCCCGGCGATCACCCCAGCGTCGGGCCAGTTCCGGATCGAGCCGTTCGGCACCGACGACGAAGAACACGTCCTCGCCCACCGTGCAGTCGTCGGGCACGGCGGCCAGAAACGACGGCAGCAGGTTCACTCCCGTCACCCGGTGCTCGGCGACGTAGTCGAACAACTCGTCGCCGGGCACCCGCACCTCCTCCGGAGCGATGACGAGCGTCCCACCGGACAGCAGCGGCACCATCGTCTGCCAGAACGCGACGTCGAAACTGGTCGAGGCGAAGTGCAGGTAGCGGTCCTTCTCGGTGACTCCGACGACCTCTTCCTGGAGGGCGATCAGGTCGGGCAGGCCCCGATGGGTCACCGCGACCCCCTTCGGCCGCCCGGTGGTGCCGGAGGTGTAGATGACGTAGGCCAGGGAGTCCTCGGTGATCCTCGTCCGCGCGTGCGCGGGATCGTGGTCCCACTCCGCCGGGCCGTCCACCCCGTCGGTGGGCGTCTCGTCGCAGCGCACCACCGGGATCGTCTTCGCCGTGGGCAGCTCTCCTCCGAGTTCGGCCCAGGTCCGGCCGGTCGTCACGATCGCGGCCGGAGCCGCGTCGTCCACCATGTATGCCAGGCGTTCGCGGGGGTAGTTCGCGTCCAGCGGCACGTACACCGCACCGGCCTTGAGCACGGCGAACAGGGCCACCACCATCTCGACATCCCGGCCGAGCAGGACCGCGACCGGGTCCTGCGGCCGGACCCCGCCGGCGAGCAAGGCGTGTGCGAGCCGGTTCGCCCACCGGTCGAGTTCGAGGTACGTCAGGCTCCGCTCACGACACACCACTGCTTCGGCATCGGGCTGCCGATCCACCCATGCCGCGAACTCCTCCAGGACGCCTCGACGCGGGTGAGCGGGAACGGCCTCGGTGCCGACTCGCAGCAACCACTGCCGTTCCTCGGCATCGAGCATCGGCAACCGGGCCACGGGACACCATGGGTCGGCGACGATCTCCCTCAGCAGGGTGTGCAACCAGCGGGCGTAGTCGCGTACCGTCGCCTCGTCGAACACCCGCGGCTGGTAGCCGAGGCCGATGACGATTTCGTCCTCGGGGATCACCACGACCGTGAGCGGGTAGTGGGTGGCGTCGACGATGTCCACGCCCGTGAGTTCGAGCCCCGGTGCCAGCGGGGTGCTTCCCCGGCTCGACAGGGGGAAGTTCTCCATCACGAACATCGTGTCGAACAGTTCCCCGACCCCGACGGCCCGTTGGATGTCGGGGAGTCCGATGTGGTGGTGCTCGGTGAGCGCCACCGACTCGGCGTGCACCCGCGCGAGGAGATCTTGCGCGGGTTCGGCCGGGGTGGTTCGGACGCGGACGGGGATCGTATTGCCGAGCTGCCCGATCATCGACTCGATCCCCTCGACCTCGGCGGGCCGGCCCGAGACGGGGGAACCGAAGAGCACGTCCCGCCGTCGGGTGAGCCGGCCGAGAAGCAGACCCCACGCGGTCTGCAGGACCGTGTTCAGGGTGAGCCCGTGTTCCCGGGCGAACTCTCGCAATCGATGGCTGAACTCCGCACCGAGCGGGAGCGACACGCGACCGGGTCGCTCGACGTGGGTGTGCGCGGTGGACGGCGCGAGCCGAGTTCCCTCGTCGACTCCCGCCAACGCCTCCTTCCACGCGGCGAGCCCGGCCTGCCGATCGCGCTCGGACAACCATCGGTAGTACTCGGCGGGCGAAGGCGTCGCGGGAACCGCGGGGCCTCCACCCAGCTCGGCGTAGATCGCCAACAGGGTACGGCCGACGAGGGGCATCGACCACCCGTCCAGCAGCGCGTGGTGGTTGGTGATGACGAGTCGGTGCTCGGCCTCGCCGAGAACGCACATCAGGAAGCGGATCAGCGGTGGCTCGCCGGGATCGAACGGTCGTTCCTGTTCCGTGCGCGCATGCGTGTCGAACGCGCTTTCCCGCTCGTCGGGCGCGAACGCCGTCAGGTCGATCTCACGCCAGTCCAGCTCGACGTCGGCGGGCATCACTTGGACGACCTCGCCCGCCGACGTCGTGGCCAGATACATCCGCAGCGCGGGATGGCGCCGCAGCAGTTCCTCGGCGGCGGCGGCCAGCCTCCGCGGGTCCAGCTCACCCGCCAACGACATGATGGCCTGTACGACGTAGACGTCGGCCTCGTCGTCGCCACGCACGAGGGTGTGGAAGGACAGCCCTGTCTGCAGAGCCGTCGCGGGCAGGACGTCGGCGATGCGGTGGCGGGTTTCCAGTTCGTCGATGGTTTCCTGGTCCAGCGACACCAACGGCAGGTCGGAGGGGGTCAGTCCGCCCCCGTCGGGGCCGATCCGCGCCGCGTGTGCCGCCAGCGCGTCCAACGCCGCCGCCCACGCGTGCTGCAGGTCCTCGACCACGTCGGCGCCCAACACCTCCCGGGCGGCGGTCCATTCCACCGCGACGCGCGAAGCTCCCTCCTCGTGCACGAAGCAGTTGAGTGCCAACACCTGTTCCAATGCCTTGGTGTCGGGATCGAGCACCGAGAACGCGTCCCGTTCCGGAAGCCGCCAGCCCGTGCCGTCCAAAGGAGCGAACCGCCCGAGGTAATTCAGCAGGACCTCGGGAGCGGGGGTGTCCGACAGTTCATCGCGCGTCTCGGGGTCCAGGTACCGGAGTACGCCGTAACCGATGCCGCCGTCGGGAACGGCGCGTTTGGCCTCCTTGGCCGCGCGCAGCAGTCGTCCCGCCGCTTCGCCACCCGCCAGCGCGTCGAGCAGGTCGGCTTCCTCCCCCACCGCGCCGACGGGAACGCGCACCGGGTATTCGCTGGTGAACCAGCCGATCGTGCGGGACAGGTCGATGCCGGGTTCGAGCTGTTCGCGACCGTGGCCTTCCATCGTGATCGTCACGGCCTCGCCGGTCGGTGTGTTCCGGTCCCGGCGCCACGAACGCAGCGCCAGCACCAGCGCGGCCAGCAGCACCTCGTCGACGTTCATGCGGTACGCCATGGGCAGGGTGTCCAACACCGCTTTGCTGACCATGGCCGTGGCGATCGTGGTGGACCGCTCGGCCGTCGCGGCGGTGTCCCGAGCCGGATCCAACGCCCGACAGCTCAAAGGACGGTGGTCGGGGTCGAGAGCCTGCCGCCAGAAATCCAACTCGGGTCGCCGGGCTCCTGTCGTGCCCTGTTCGTCCAGCAGTAGCGCGTACCGCCGCCACGATGTCCCTGCGGGACCGAGTTCGACGGGACGGCCGTGGCCCGCGGCCTCGCATGCCGCTTGCAGGTCCGGCAACAGCACCCGCCAGGACACACCGTCGACGACGAGGTGATGTGCGACCACGACGAGCCGATCCGGCGCGTCGGGTCTGGTGCGCAGCAGCGCGATCCGCAGGAGGTCACCGGCGAGCGGGTCCAGGGTCGCGGCCAGGTTCTGCGCCAACGTGGCTACTTGGCCCTCCACGTCGTCGTCGGTGGCGTGCGTCTCGCTGACCAACGCGGTCGCCGATACCGCTCCGGACTCCCGCACCACCGGTTCGACCGAGCCGTCCGGGGCCTTCGTGAGGATCAGCCTCAGCGCATCGTGCCGTTCCAGAACACTGTGGACTCCGGACACCAACTGGGTGAGGGCGAGGTCGGGTTCCACGGACACCGCGGTCCATTGCACGTAACCGGCGATGTCCCGCACGTTCGGGTTGGGGTCGAGCAGGCCTCGCACGATCGGCGTCGCGGGGACCGGACCGGTCGGTTCGTCCGCCGGTGTGAGCGCATCCCGCCCTGTCTCGGTGAGGGCTGTGGCGAGCGAGGCGAAGCTGCGCCGTGCGAGCAGGTCCCGTGGCCGGAGTTCGAATCCCCTGCTCCGTAGCCGGCTGCTCACACCGATGGCGGTGATGCTGTCGCCGCCAAGGGAGAAGAAGTCGTCGTCGACACCGACCTCGTCCAGCCCGAACACCTCGGCGACGGCGCCGCAGAGCTGCCGTTCCCGCTCGGTGGTCGCGGGCCTGCCCCCGCCCGCCGGACGTGGTGCGGGAAGCGCGGCGCGGTCGAGTTTGCCGTTGACCGTGAGTGGCAGCTCGTCCAGGATCACCACGGCGGCGGGCACCAGGTGGTCGGGTACCCGCTCGGCGAGCGTGGTCCGGATCGACTCCGGAGTCGGTGTCGGGGCCCCTGCCGCGGGAACGACGTAGCCGACCAACCGGGTCAGTTCCCCTTCGTCGCGGACGACGGCGGCGGCCGCGCTCACATCCTCCAACGCGCCTAACGCCGCCTCGACCTCGCCGAGTTCCACCCTGTGGCCACGGATCTTGACCTGGCCGTCGCTACGGCCGAGATATTCGAGCCCCCGCCCCGGCACCCAGCGCGCCAAGTCCCCGGTGCGATACATCCGTTGCCCGCCGCCCGCGAACGGGTCGGCGACGAACGCCTGCGCCGTCGCCGCCGACTGGTTCACATACCCCCGCGCCAGCTGGGGGCCGGCCAGATACAGTTCGCCCACGGTCCCGTGGGGTACGGGTTGCAACGCGTTGTCCAGCAGGTAGACGCGGGTACCGGCCAGAGGCAGGCCGATCGTGGGTTCTCCGTCGTCGACCCGCGCGGTAGCACTGTCCACTGTGGCTTCCGTGGGGCCGTACATGTTGCGGGCGAGCACACCGGAGTCGGCGATCCGTCGCCACAATGCCCGCGGTAGCGCCTCACCACCCAGGATCAGCAGTGTGGGGCGGTGCCCCGTGTCGAGCAGTCCCGCGTCGAGCAGCGGAGCCGCCATCGACGGCGTGGTGTCCACGACGTCGATGGCATCGGTGGCGCAGGCGGACAGGAACGCCTGGGCGTCCCGGAACACCTCAACGTCGTAGATGTGGAGCTCGTGGCCGCACAGCAACCAGATCACCTGGTCGATCGCGGAGTCGAAGGCGAACGAGTACGTGTGCGCCACTCGCAAGGGCCTTCCGGCGGCGCGTTCGGCCTCCGCCACGATCGTCGCCCGATGATGGTGCAGCAACGCGGCCAGCCCACCGGAACGTACCAGGACGCCCTTCGGGCGACCGGTCGAACCCGAGGTGTAGAGGATGTAGGCGAGATGCTCGGCCCGGCGGGGAGCGGCCAGTTCCTCGGAGGTCAGTGGCCCGGCCGGTAGCTCCGCCAATTCGGTGAGTGTGTCGGACGCATCGAGTGGAAGCCGGGGCACGCTACCTCCCGGCTGAGGGCCCGTCTCGTGGGTCAACACCAGGCAGGCCCCGGCATCCTCAACGAGCTCGCGCAGCCGTTCCGGCGGATGCTCGGTGTCCAACGGTAGGAACGCCGCTCCCGCGTCCAGCACGGCGAGCAACGCGACGACGATGTCAAAGGAGCGGGGCAGGGCCAACGCGACGACGTCCTCCGGGCCGATCCCCCGTGCTCGAAGGGCGCGGGCGAGCCGGTGCACCCGTGCCGCGAGTTCACCGAACGAAAGGCTCCGCCCGGCATGGACCAACGCCGTTTCGTCCGGGTGACGCGCCGCGAGCTCGTTCACCACGTCCGGCACGGTCTTCGGCCGTCCGGGCACCGCGGAGATCCCCCATTCGTCGAGCAACCTTCGCCGACGTTCGGACGCGACCAATTCCACCTGTCCCACCTTGGGCTCGTCGGGAGAGGTCAGCGTCGTGAGCATGGTGCGCAGCACCGACAGCTTGTGATCGACGGCTTCCTGGTCATGGGTGCGCGCGTCGACCTCGAAGCCGAGCAACAGTCCACCGTCCTGGGTCGGCAGCACACTCAACCCCATGTCCTCGGGAGGTCCACCCGCGACGTTGCGCAGCACACCAACCGAGCCGGCGAAGTCCAGCGACAGGTCGAACGCCTTGAGGTTGACCCCGGATCCGTGCAGCAGCGCGCCCGCGCCGGGCACGGCCAGGTCCTGCGGCAGATTCTCGCCGCGATAACGCTGATGGGTGCGCATCTCGCGCATGGCCTTGGCGATCCGCCTGCCCACGTCGCCGAGTCGGTCATCGCCCCGCACGATCACCCGCAACGGCAGCACGTTGACCGCCATCGAGGGGGTACGTAGCTCGGCCGAGTTGGTCCGGCACATCAGCGGTAGGGCGAAGACCACGTCCGTCCGCCCCTGCAGACGATGCAGGAATGCGGCATAGCAGGCGATGAGTGCCTCTCCCCAGCTGAGCTTCTCGCGCTTGGCGGCGGCCTGGAGTCGCGCGGTGTCCTCGGCCGAGACGACGGCTCGTGCGGTGAGTGTGTCCTTCGGCGGGCCGTCCGCCGAGTCGGCCCAGCCGGTGAGTTCGGGAAGGGGTGTGAGCCGATCCCGCCAGTACGCACGGTCGCGTTCGAACTGTTCACTGGCGAGGTAGTCCTGATCCGACCGGACCACGTCCGCGAACCGGCCGAACGGCGAAGCGGCCACCTCGGTGCCCTCCACCGAAGCGGTGTAGTGGGCGGCGGTCCGACGCGCCAGCATCGCCGCGCTGTAACCGTCGAAGATCAGATGATGGCCGAGCTGGGTGTACCAGACCTCGGTGTCGGACAGGCGAATGATGGTCTGCGTGTACAGCCTGCGGTCGACCATGCCTCGGCAGGCTTCCGCGGTGCGGAGGCGCTCCCGGTCCACGAGTTCATTCGCTGCCGCGACCGGGTCGGCCTCCGCACTGACGTCGACGATCTCGGGCAACGGTGTGGGTTCGTCACTGATCACCTGGCGCGGACCGGAAGGCGTGTCGAAGACGCGCAGTCGCATCGTCTCCGCCTCGTCGACCGTGGCTCGCATGGCCTCGGCGAGCAGCCGCGTGTCCACGGGGCGGTTCCCGGAGATCTCGACCACGTCACCGACCAGGTAGTAGCGGGAGTCCGGTTCCAGCTGTTGGGCGTTCCAGATACCCAGCTGGGCACTGGTCAGCTCCAAGACCGTGTCAGCCGAGGTCGACGTCGTGTGGGAGTGGCTGTGGACAGTGCTCAACTCTCGCTCCTGAACTCGCGGAGACCTGAAGCAATTTAGCTGAGGCTAACCTAACTTCAATAGGGTCACAAGGACGACAAGCCCACAGTGAGATCAAATCGTCGGCACGACCATGGGAGTGCCGGTCACCGGATCGGGCACCACGACACTCGGCAGATCGAACACTTCCTTGAGCAGTGAGCTGTCGACGATGTCGGCGGCCGCCCCCTCCGCCACGATCCGCCCCTCCTTCACCGCGACGAGATGGTCGGCGAATCGGCAGGCCTGGTTGATGTCGTGCAGCACCGCGATGACGGTGCGCCCCTCATCCCGCAACCGGGCGAACAGTGCGAGGAGGCGATACTGGTGCGTGATATCCAAAAAGGACGTCGGTTCGTCGAGAAGCAGATACGGTGTTCGTTGGGCGAGCACCATGGCCACCCACGCTCGTTGCCGTTGCCCTCCGGACAATTCCTGCACCGGCCGGTCAGCCAGGTCGGTGATGCCCGCGGTGTCCATCGCCTCGGCGACCGCCTGTTCGTCCTCCTCCGACCACATCGACAACAGCGACTGGTGCGGAAAACGTCCCCGCCCCACGAGCTGACGAACCCTGATCCCCTCCGGAGCCATCGGCTCCTGCGGCAGAAACGCCAACGAACGGGCCAACACCTTCGACGAATAGGAGTGGACCTCCTTCTCGTCGAACGTCACGGACCCGACCGCGGGTTGCAGCAACCGGACGAACGCGCGCAACAACGTCGACTTCCCACAGGCGTTCGGCCCCACGATGGCGGTGAAGGCCCCATCCGGAATGTCCAAACTCAGCCGCGTCGACACCACCCGATCGCCGTAGCGCAACGTGAGTTCCTGTGCTCGCAAGCGTGCGGTCACGCTCGCTTCACCTCCTGAGTCAGCAACCAGATGAGATAGCACCCACCGATGGCGGTACTCACCACTCCCACCGGCAGCGAGACGGGCGCCAACAACATCTGGGCGACCAGATCCGCGGCCTGCAACAACACCGCCCCGGTCAGCGCGGCCGGAACGAGCGGAATCCCCGGAGCCTTCGCCAGTCGACGTCCGATCTGCGGCGCGGCCAAAGCGATGAAAGCGATCGGCCCGGCCACGGCCGTCACCGTGGCCGTACAACCGACGCCCACCACCACCAGCAACATCCGTAATCGATCGAGGCGCACCCCCGTGGTCACCGCGACGGCATCCCCCAACGCGGCCTGGTGCATGGCGTGGTTCTGAGAGGCCATGAGCGCCAACAACACGGCGATGACCGTGAACGGGACCGCCAGATCCTCCCAGCCGACCCCGTTCAGCGATCCCGAACTCCATCCCACGGCGGCGATCGCGACCTCCAGTTCCGCGCGGAGCACGATCCACGAGTTCAGCGCGGTCACCATCGCGTTCACGGCGATACCGATCACGACAAGCCGCAGTCCGGACAGTCCACCGGCGCTCGACAACACGTAGATGATCAATGCCACCAGCAGTCCGCCCGCCACCGAGCTCACGGCCAGTTGAGCCGCCGTGCCCGACAACACGACCAGCGCGAACAAGGCACCGGTGTAGGCACCCGCATCGAGCCCGATCACGTCGGGACTTCCCATGGGGTTTCGGGTGAGGTTCTGGAAGATGGCCCCGGCCACCCCCAGTGCCGCACCGAAGACCATCCCGGCGAGTACCCGCGGCAATCGCCACTCACGGATCACGAACGCGGAGTCACCGGATCCGAGCAACGCGGCGAACACGTCCGCCGGGCTGGACCACACCATCCCGAAACACAGCCCGAGCAGGGCCAAACCGGCCATCATCGCGACCAGAGTCGAAGCCACCACGAGGGTTCGGCGTTCAACCCGGACGGACCTGCCCCCACCACGCCATACGACGGCGCTCACCGCATACTCCCGGCCACCACGGTTGTCATAGCGAACCCGCCCCGTACCGCCGGACCACCCAGATCAGCATCGGGCCGCCGACGAACGCGGTCACGATCGCGACCGGCACCTCACCGGTCGGCAACAGGACACGAGCGATCGTGTCCGACACCAACAGCAGAATCGGACCGGCGACCATCGAATAGGCCACCAGCCAGGGTACTGATCCCGTGACCATGCGGCGCAACAAGTGCGGCACGATCAATCCCACGAACAAGATCGGACCGGCGACCGCGGTCGCCGCCCCGGCCAGCACAGTGATCAGCACCAGTGTGGTGGTGCGGACCTGTTTCACGTTCGCGCCCAACGTATGCGCCACGTTGTCCCCGAGTGCGACCACGTTGAGCGCGTAACTCACCACCAGGGCGCCGAGCAGAGCGAGTCCGATCGCCACCATCGGCACCAGCAAGGGAGCCTGCTCACGACCGGCCAGCGAACCGACCGACCAGTACCGATACTGGTCGAAGACGTCCGGCAGCATCAGCCGCATCCCCAACGCGACGCCCGACAGCACCGCGCTCACCGCGACACCGGCCAGTACCAGGCGCAACGGCGAGCTCCGCCCCACCGAGTACACGAGCACGGTCGTCAGCACGGCACCGACCACGGCGACGCCGAGCTCCGCTATCGCCGAGACGGCCACGCCCAACCCCGAACCCACGGTCAACGCGAAACCGGCCCCTGCGGTGACACCCAGGATGCCGGGTTCGGCGAGCGGATTCCGTGACAGGGTCTGGATCAGTGCACCCGCCACCGCCAGAGCGGCACCGACACCCATGCCGAGCAACGCGCGCGGAACCCGGACCTCCCGGACGATCAGGTGATCGTCGGTCCCCTGGAAATCCACCAGCGCGCGCACGACTTCCGCGGGCGCGATCGGGTGGGCGCCGACGCCGATACTCACGACGGCCACCACCCCCAGCACGACCAACCCCACGGCCAGGGCCACGGCGCGCCTGAGCGCCACGGCCCCGGTCACGGGGTCTCGCTGCGTGATCGTCACTGTTCCAGCAGCGGCGCGAAACTCTCGTCCAGCGCCTCCAGAGCCTTCAAGGCTTGGCCGTAGGTCGCGGCGTCCGTGTAACGGATGGGGTAGGTCTGTCCCGCCTCGACCGCCGGCAGGTTCTTCCACAGATCACTGTTCAGCACGTACTCGACGGGCTCCGGAACCGATCCGTCGGCTTCCACCGTGTAGGTGATGGCATCGGCCTCGGCGAACAGAGTCGGTAGTTCCTCGATGGAGGGATACTCGCTCACATCCCGGGAGCCACCGCCCTTCTCCTTGACCTCACCGTAGTAGTCCGCGCCGATGTCGTTGGCGACGTTGGTGCCCCACGAGCCGTTAAACTCGCGCTGGAAGTTGCCCTTACCGACTTCGCCGTACGCACCGACGTGGGCGAGCCGGAGATCCGGAAGAACGTCCTGGTACTTCTCCTTGAGTTCGGCGGCCTTCTCCTCGTACCGGGTCTTGGCCTCGTTGAAACCTTCGAGCGCCCCCGCCGCGTCGGCCTGTTTCTGGGAGAGCTCCCGCCATGCCGAGGGAACAGTCGGTCCTATCGCGACCACCGGGGCGATCTGCTCCAGCCGGTCCATGTCGATGTCCTTCAGGACGGGGGCCGGCACCCCGACGACGATCAAGTCGGGCTGCACGTTGGCGATAGCCTCGTAGTTGGTCTCGGCCGCCAGTTCACCGGCCACCTTCGGCAGCTCCTCGTAGATGGCCAGGTCCTCGGGGTCCATCATCGGCTCGCCACGTTGCCAGCTGGAGATCCCCACCAGCGGCGCATCCGCCTCGATCAGGGCCGGGACGGCGTAACCGGTGGCGACCACACGTTGTGGGTCAGCGGGGATGGTGATCTCACCGTTGTCGGCCTGGAACACTCGGGTCTCACCCTGTGCCGACGCTTCGTCGCCGCTCGACGCGCACGCGGTGGTGGTCGCGACGAGCGCGCACATAGCCGCCGCGATCAAGCCTTTCGTCAGGCGAAATGAACTGTAGGAAGGCATCCGTGTTCCTCACAATGCTGGCGGTCGCCCGAGCACACCCGGACGCTCAGGTTAGGCTTACCTTACTGAGATCGGGTGGCGGGCGACAGCACTCCTGATGTGACGCGCAGCACGAAAGAGCTCATCACTCAGTGCCTGTCGTGATCATGATCGTCGAAGTCCGCGATCCCACGCTTCCAGTACCCCGTGATGTCGTAGTCGCACCTGTCAAGCCGCAACTCGTTCCGAACCCACCGACGCAACGGCTTGAGCACCCCCGCCTCACCGGCGATCCAGACGAAGACCCGCTCGTTCTCCGGCCAGGAAAGCGAACGCACCGCGTGTTCGAGGACATCGCTCGTCCCCGGTGGACAGTCACCACGGTGCAACCACCGCACTTCGATGTCCTCGGGCGCGGACAACGGGATCTGCTCGGAGGCATCGGCCACCTCGATGAAGGCCCAGCCGGCCGCCGTTCGGGGCAGGACCTCGAGCCAACGCGCGATAGCGGGAAGCGCGGTGATGTCTCCGGCGAGCAGGTACCGGTCGTAGTTGTCGGGCACGATGAGACCACCGGGTGGCCCCGCCACATGCACGATCTCACCGGGTTCGACGGTTCGCGCCCATTCCGACGCCAGCCCACCGTCGTGGATCACGAAGTCGAGGTCGATCTCGTTGGCGACCGGGTCGTAGCCGCGCACGGTGTATTCCCGTGTCGTCGGAGACGGACGGGGCCACCGCAACATCTGCCCGTTCGGTTCGGGCAGACGCAGAGTCCCATCGGCGTCGGGAAAAATCAGTTTGACGTGTTCGTCAGGACTGTGTGCCTCGAATCCGGCCAGATCGGGTCCGCCCAGAGTCACCCGAACCAGTCCCGCGCTGAGCCTGTGTGTACGGACCACCTCCGCCTTGCGGATGTGGATCGGGTAAGGCACCTTCTCGGAGCTCGTGCCGGCCTTGACCTCCGCGATGCGAGCCAGGTGGCGATGCCTGTGGTCCACACGAGTCATGAGTCCTCCCCCGCTGTGTTCCTCGCCGATGTCGTGGCCTCGCCCGCTCCGGTGAGCACGGCGATCCAGTGAGAGAGTTCCGCACGCTCGGCCAGGTCGGGGAACTCCACCTGAGAAGCCCCGGCGGAGCGCCACCGCTCGACCAGCATCATCATGCGGACCGAGTCGATACCGAGGTCGAAGAGGTTGTCGTCCGGTGCGATGTCCGCCGGGTCGCACCCCACCAGCTCCGCGACGTCCGCGCGGATCCGCTCGGGGGACAACACGGTCTCGGGATTGCTCATCGAATCACTCCTGTGTGGATCGGCTCCGACAACGCGGACAACGCGTCGGCTGTGGTGACGACGACTCCGCAGCGCTGCGCCACGTACGCGCAGGCCTGGTCGTGGTGCTCTCGGGAGAAGTCGGCGACCGCATCGGACACCAGGAACGGCCGGATGTCCAGCATGAAGGCCTCCACCGCGGTCGCCTGACAACCGATGTGGGCGTACACACCGGTGATCACCAATTGGTCGCGGCCCTGCGCGGCGAGCTGTTCGGCGAACGTGCTGCGTTGGAACGCGCTGTAGCGCCACTTGACCAACATCGTGTCACCCGGTTCGGGGGCCAGCCCCGGGACGATGTCGGCCGCCTCCGGATCGGTGTCGATGACCGCGCCGATGCCGTCGCCCCAGAACTCGGTCAGCAGTCCGCGCTCGTCGGGAGCCTGACGGCCGGGCTGGGCCGTGTAGAACACCGGGGCCCCACGGTCCCGGAAGGCCGTGGCCAGGTCGGCGATGTTGCCGACCACCTCGGGAATCGGATCCCCCTGGTATGACGCGAGGAAATAACGCTGCATGTCGTGGACGAGCAGCGCGGCCCGATCCGGATCGAGCCGCCAGTCCACTCGCTCCGCCGGGCGCTCGGCCGCCGTGGGTAGCGAATAGGGCTGGATCTTGGGTAAGGACATGTCTATCCCCCGTTCTTGGCGAGCGCCGCGAGCGCCGCTCGGAGTTCACGTTTGCTCGTCTTGCCGACCCCGGTCACCGGGAACGACTCGACCACCACGACCAGGTCCGGCACCTTGAACGCGGCGACTCCGCGTTCTCGGACGAAGCGGCGCAGTTCCGCCCCGCTCGGTTCGGACCCGTCGGTGGGAACGACGTAGGCACAGGTCCGCTCCCCCAGGTACTCGTCCGGCACCGCGACGACCGCGGCGTCGAGCACTCCGGGATGAGCCATCAGATGGTTCTCGACCTCCTCGGCCGCCACCTTCTCGCCGCCTCGGTTGATCTGTTCCTTGGCCCGACCCACGACCTCCAGGTGGCCGGACGGATGCCGCCGCACGAGGTCTCCGGTCCGGTAGAAGCCGTCGGGCGTGAACGCCGTGGCGTTGTGCTCGGCAGCACGGTAGTAACCACGGATGGTGTACGGGCCGCGTGTCAGCAAAGCGCCCACCTCCCCCGGCTCCACCTCGTCGTCGGAGGACGCCGCGGGGTTGTCCGGGTCGACGATCCGGATCTCGTCGTCGAGGGAGATCGGCCGACCCTGGGTGCCGAGCACGATCTCCTCGGGGTCGTCGAGCCGCGTGTAGCAGACCAGGCCCTCGGCCATGCCGAAGACCTGTTGGAGTCGGCAACCCAACGCGGGGCCGATCCGCTCGGCGAGTTCGCGACTGCACTTCGCCCCGCCGACGAGAATGACCTGCAGGCTGGACAGGTCGCGGTCGGTGTGCGCGGCGGCCTGCGCCCACGCCGCCGCCAGCGGTGGTACGACGCCGGTGATCGTGACCTTCTCCGACTCGATCAGCCGGAACGCGGTACCCGCGTCCGGGCTCGGCGCCATGACGGTGGTCGCTCCCGCGTGCAGGGCCCCCAGCACCCCGGGCGAGCTGAGCGGGAAGTTGTGTGCCGCGGGCAGAGCGGCCAGATACACGCTGTCCGGGCGCAACGCACAGATCCGGGCGCTTTCCCGCACGCTGTACAGGTAGTCGTCGTGCGTGCGTGGGATCAGCTTCGGCATCCCGGTGCTGCCGCCCGACAGTTGCAAAAACGCCACGCCCTCGGGGTCGGGGTCGGGCAGCTCCCTCGGAGTGGTCGCGGCGAGGTCGGCGAATTCCGACGAACCGACCACGAGGACGTGTCGCACCGAGTCCACTTCGGCTGCGACGGCCCTGGCCATCGCGGCGTGGTCGTGCCGGCTGTGGTGGTCGACGGTGATGATCGCCGCCGCCTCGCTCTGTGTGGCGAAGTGCCGCAGTTCGCTGTGTCTGTGCGCGGGCAGGGTGAACACCGGCCAGGCACCGGCACGCCACACGCCGAAGATCACCGACACGAACTCCGGTATGTTCGGCAATTGCACGATCACCCGATCGCCCGCCCTGATTCCCAGGTCGACCAGTCCTGTGGCGATCCGGTGCGCGACGTCGTCGAGCGCGGCGTAGCTCAGCCGCGACACCGTTCCGTCCCGTTCCCCCACCACCGCCGTGCGCTCGGCGTAGGCGGAGGCCAGCGACGTCAGCAGCGCACCGAACGTCTGTCCCCTCCAGTATCCGGCCGCGCGATAGTGGGCGGCCACCTCCGGCGGCCAGGCGGTGTGGTCCGGTCCGAGATCCCGCGTCTTGCTCACGCGATGTCCTCCAGCCCCAGCGCACGCAACAGAGTGCGCAACTTCGCGCTCGTCTCGGTGAGTTCCGCGGCGGGATCGGAGCCCTCGACGATCCCGGCGCCCGCGGAGAGCCACATCGTCCGGTCACACACCTCGGCACTGCGGATCGTGACGACCCACTCGCCGTCACCGCCTCGGTCGGCCCAGCCGACGAGACCGGAGTAGTAGCCACGGTTCTCCGGTTCCAGCTCCCGGATCACCTCTCGCGCCAGATCGGTGGGAGTGCCGCACACCGCCGGCGTGGGGTGCAGTGCTTCGGCCAGCGCCAACGACGAGAACGTGGGGTCGGCGGGGTCGGCGACACGTCCGGTGATCCGCGTCGAGAGGTGCCACATCGTGGCGGTGCCGATCACCTCGGGCTCATCGGGCACGGTCAGATCGGTGCAGAAACGCCCCAGGACGTCGGCGACCTGGTCGGCGACGTAAGCGTGTTCGGCGCGGTCCTTGGCCGAGGCACGCAACGTGGCTATGCGCCGCCGGTTCTCCGCCTCGTCCGCGACACGCGGCAACGACCCGGCGAGCGGGTTGGCCACCACCGTGTTCCCGCGTCGCGCGACGAGCAGTTCCGGACTCGCTCCGATCAAGGAACGCGGCGCCAGGTCCCCCGGGGCGGTGACGTCGGCCGCGAAGACATGCGCGTCCGGGTTCAGCGCCACCAGACGAGAGAGCAGTGAAGGCACCGAGATGGGGGCGTCCGCGGTCAATTCCAGGCCGCGGGCGAGGACCACCTTCCGCAGTCCGCCTTCGTCGATCCGGGCAAGCGCCCGGCGAACCATGTCGAGGTAGAGATCCGGTTCGGGTCTGGAAGTGACCGACCATCTCGCAGAACGCGGCTCCGCCGCGCCCCGGTCACTCACCGCTTTGTTCGTCCCCGCCGCGCGCCGTACGACGGCGGGGACGACGAGACTCACGTCGTCGTCCGGGCGGAATCCGATCGCGCCCACCACCACCGGGTCGGACACACCCGCCGCCGCGGCGGCGTCCAAGGCCTCGGCCGCTGCCTGCGCTCTCGAACCGGCCTGACCTCCCACCAGCGCGTGCGCCCCGTCGGCCAGCAACGAACCGCGTGCCGACGAGTAGTAGAACGACCCGGGCAAGTAGGCGCCCAGGAGGTCTTCCGCTCGATACACGGGCCGAGGACGAGCCAGGACAGATGGCGACACGGGGATCTCCCTTCCGCGGAAAATGTCGAGATGTCCATACCTCGACACGAACGGCGAGCATCGACTTGACGACTGGTTCAGACCGGTACACGTGGTTGTCAAGACGAGCTCGTCAGGGGTAGACCCTGACCGGAGTTGGACACGGCGAGCACCGCATGTCGCGCAGTACGCAGCGCGCGGCACCGCCATGGCAACCGTTCCGGCCGTCATGTCCACCCCCGACCTATCAGCTCAGGTTAGGCTAACCTAAACCGATCTTCAGGGAAAGTCGTCCGTTCGGATGCGGGACGAATCACAACGGAGTCACAGGTCGGAAAACACCTCGAACAGGCGTCACCCGAGAAAGAGGCTCCGACGGGATCCGGTGTGGACTCCGCCGGGGTCCGCACAGGACACAACGAAGAACACAGCGCGGAACACAGTGCGGAACACAGCACGAGCATCGGGCCGGCCGTTCGACGACCACCGACCACCGGCGAGACCGCGGGAACCCCCGTAACGGTGTCGACACACCGCCCCGAAACACTCAAGGCCGACGAAACGGCCGAACTCCGCCGTCGGCGGCAACCGCGGCAACCGTGACAGCTTGGCGGCGCGACAGCGGCAACGCAGCGCCCGGTGGCCACCGCCCATGGGTCGGATACGTCCGGAAGACTCCCGGAGCCCGTTGCCACGCGGTTGCCGGTTGCCGGTTGCCACAGCACCTGCCCCGACGAACACGGCGAGGCCGCCTTCCGACTCGCGACCTCTCCTCAAATGCCCCCCGTTCGGGTAGCGTGTGCGCATGGTGGACCTTGCCAACGCCGCACTGGATGAACCACAAAAGTTGCCATTCCGTCGGCATGTCGTTCCACTACGTGATCTGCTCGGTCTCCGCTGCCTCGAACGAGCCGTACCTCTCGCTGGTGAGGCCGGCCTCGACCGCGCCGTGTCCGCGGTCAACGTGATGGAGGTTCCCGATGTCCTGGACTGGGTGAAACCGCGGGAACTACTGGTGACCAGCGGATATCCACTCGCAGTCGGGGACGAGGACCCGGCCGCGATGCTCACCAGACTGGTACCCGAATTCCACCATCGCCGGCTCGCCGGGATCGGCATCAAACTGGGTCGATACCTCGACACTGTTCCCGAACAGGCCCTGGAACTGGCCGACGAACTCGATTTCCCGGTGTTGGGACTCCCACCGGACCTGGCCTTCGACGACCTCATCGAGCAGGCCTTCGTGCAGCTCGGCCACCGTCACGCCGATGCGCTCTCCCGCGCCGACACCCTGCACACCAGCCTCTCCCGGCTGATCCTCAACGGTGCGAACCTGGATCAGATCAGCGCCGAAGTGGCACGGGTCCTCGGAGTCGGCATCATGGTCACCTCGCCCGACGGGCGGGAATGGGGAGGTGCGCTGGACGGCGACCTGCGTGTCCGACTGGTGGAAAGCGGCCTGATCGACGACTCGGGCCGATTCCGGGTGGAGCGACTCAACCTCGGTCCACGCCCGTTGGAGAACGGGGAGGCGAGAGTACTGCCCGTCCCCGCCGGCGGAAACGACCTGGCTCGACTGGTCTGCGTCAGCCCCCGGCGCGCTCTCGGATTCGACGACGTGCAGGCCCTGGAACGCACGGCCATCGTCGTCGCGTTGCTGCTCACCCGCCAACAGGCCGTGGCCGTGGTGGAGAACAAGTACCGCGGGGACTTCCTGCGCGACGTGTTCCTCGACCGCGCCGGGGACGAGGCGTTCGTGGTCGAGCACGCGCGAACCTTCGGCTGGGAACTCGACCGGCCCACCGTAGTGCTCTCCGCCGAGCTGAACCCGGTGGACCCCTCGGAGGAGCCGGCCTCCGACCGCGCTCATCGGGTGTGGCAGGAACGCTTCGCCGCCGCGTGGCGACAAGTGTGTGAGGCACGGGACCGCTCCATCGCCACCGTCGACTTCTCCACCGAGGTCGTCAGCCTGCTTCCCGCGTCGATGTCCGCCAGTTCACTGCGAGCGTCCGTCGACCAACTCGTCGGCGCGGTGGCAGGCGACCAAGGGGGTGGACGACGACCCTTCTCCGTGGGGGTCAGCCGAGTCGTGTCGTCGGTTTCGGAACTACCCACCGCTTACAACCAGGCCCGTCGAGCAGCCAAGATCGGGCGACGCATCAACGGCGGTCGCTGCACGACGTGGTTCGACGACCTCGGCCTGCACCGGCTCATCGCCCTCGTACCGGATCCGCGGGAATTGAACGAGTTCGTCGACGACGTGCTGGGCGAACTGGCCGAGGACACTCCGGAGTCCACGGACCTGCGAACCACGTTGCAACTGTTGCTCGACACCAACCTCAACGTCGCCGAAGCCGCCCGCAAACAATTCTTCCACTACAACACCATGCGTTACCGGATCACCAAGCTGCAGTCGATACTCGGTCCATTCACGACCGACCCCACTCTCCGACTGAACATCGCGGTGGCCTTGCAGGTGCTCGACTTCCAACACTGCAAGGAGCACCGGAAACCCTCCACCACGAAACCGCCGCTCACGGCACATACCCACGAGTGAGACGGAGGCGCGGCACCCGGCGGTCGTCACCGGTCGAGCAAGGTGTGCCAGTGCGGACGATGTTCGTTCGGCAGATGTGGCTAGTGCAGGAGTGTGACCCAGAGCATTAGCGTCAGCCGAAGCTCGGGCTTGTCCCTCAACGACGAGGTGATTCCTTGCCAAAATCCATGTTCAAGTGGGACGTCGTCCACGGAGGTAAGGCTCCACCGCGGGGCTCGTCCGTCGGACCGTTGGAACGGCTCAGCTGGGGTCGCACGGTGGGCCTCGGGGCTCAGCACGTGGTGGCGATGTTCGGTGCCACGTTCGTCTTCCCCGTGGTGATGGGGCTGGATCCCAACCTCGCCATCATGTTCTCGGGTGTCTGCACGATCGTATTCCTGCTGATCGTGCAGAACCGAGTCCCCAGCTACCTGGGCACCAGTGCCGCGTTCGTCGCCGCCGTGGCGGCGATCCGGGAACAGGGCGGCGATTCGGCCGACGTGACCGGCGCGATCCTGGTCGGCGGCCTCGTACTGGCACTGATCGGTGTGGTCATCCACATCGGTGGCGCGCGGATCATCCACAAGGTGCTGCCGCCCGCGGTCACCGGGGCCGTGATCATGCTCATCGGGTTCAACCTCGCGCCCGTGGTCGGGGGCACCTACTGGAACCAGGACCAATGGGTCGCGCTGGCCACGGCCACGTTCATGGTGCTCGCGGCGGTGCTGCTGCCCGGATTCTGGTCCCGCATCGCGGTGTTCCTCGCGCTGGTGTTCGGCTATGTCGTCTCGTGGCTGGCGGACTTGACCTTCGGTGAGATCACGTCGGTGTCGCCGGAGCGCAACGGCGAAGAGGTCTCGCACCCGCGCGTGTCCTGGGACGCGGTGCAGGAAGCGGACTGGATAGGCCTGCCCAGTGGAACGCTCGCCGACGGTGTCCCCGTGATCCATGCACCGTCGTTCTCCCTGACCTTCGTCCTCCTCGTGTTGCCCGGCGTGATCGCGCTGGTCGCGGAGAACACCGGCCACGTCAAGGCGGTGGCGGAGATGACGGGCGAGAACCTCGACCCCTACATGGGGCGCGCCATCGGCGCGGACGGTATAGCCACCGCGTTGGCGAGCGCGTTCGGTGGTTCACCGACCACCACCTACGCCGAGAACATCGGTGTCATGGGGACGACCCGAGTGTATTCCACGGCCGCCTACTATGCGGCCGCTCTCGTGGCCATCCTGCTCGGCCTGTGCCCCAAGTTCGGCGCGATCGTCAACGCCGTTCCCGGCGGTGTTCTCGGCGGGATCACCGTAGTCCTCTACGGAATGATCGGCCTGGTGGGCGCCAAGATCTGGGTGGAAAACCGCGTCGATTTCGGCGATCCCGTCAACCTCATCGGACTCGCGGCCGGCCTGATCGCCGGAATCGGCGGTGTCAGCTTGTCCTTCACCGAGCACTTCGAACTCGGAGGTATCGCCCTGGGAACCATTCTGGTGATCGCCTACTTCCACCTGGTCAACCGGCGTGGACAGAAGTCGATTTCGGACGATGAGGAGGCCAGAACCTCATGAAACCGGCCGCATTCGGGTTTTCCCGACCGACCTCCCTCCAACAAGCACTGGACGTCTTGTTCGGCAATCCCGGCGCGAAGGTGCTCGCCGGTGGGCAGAGCCTCATCCCCTTGCTCTCGATGAGGATCGCGTCGCCGTCGATGCTCGTCGACATCAATGCACTCACAGAGTTGTCCTATGTGACGTGTGACGACACCGGGGTGCGGATCGGCGCGTTGGCCCGGCACGCCGAGGTCGAGGCACACGCACAGGCCCGCCGGGTGCAGCCGTTGTTGTCCCGGGCACTTCGGCTGGTCGCCAACCCCACGATTCGCAACAGGGGCACCACCGTGGGCTCGATCGTGCACGCCGACGCCGCCGCGGAGATGCCCATGGTGCTTCGCCTGTTGCAAGGCAGTGTCACCGCCGTCTCCGTGCAGGGCAGCCGCACGATTCCCGCGGAATCGTTGTACATCGGGCCGATGGAGTCGACCGTGCGTGACGACGAGATCGTCACCGAGGCTTTCTTCCCCGCTCTGCCGCGTAGTGCCGGAGTGGCCTTCGAACAGATCGCCCGACGGCAGGGTGACTACGCGCTGTGCGGTGTCGCCGCGGTGGTCGACTCCGGCGCCGACGGCCGGATCACCTCGGTGCGTGCGGGCTACCTGTCCGTGTGCGACGTGCCGACGGTGGTCGACCTGTCCGAGGCGTTCGCCGCACAGGAGTTGACCGAGCAGGCGTTGCACGATGCGGCGGAGCTCGCCTCGGCGTCGTTGGACCCCACCGGCGACATTCACGCCAGCGCTGCCTATCGCGGTGAGCTCGCCCGGGTACTGACCCAACGCGTGGTGCGTGCCGCGTATGACGACTCTCGGCCCCGGCACGTGGAGGTGGAAGCATGAAAGAAGAGCTCCATGAGGTGCGCTTGCGTGTCAACGGCACCGTCCATCGGGTTCGTCTGCCAGCCAGAAGGCTGCTCAGCGACGCACTGCGCCACGACCTGCGTCTGACCGGCACCCATGTCGGTTGTGAACACGGCGTGTGCGGCGCGTGCACGGTGCTCGTGGACGGCAAGCCGATGCGTTCGTGTCTGATGTTGGCGGTGTCCGCCCAGGACTACGAGATCACCACGGTCGAAGGTTTGACGGAACCCGATGGCTCACTGAACCCGGTGCAGCAAGCCTTCAAGGACTGCCACGGGTTGCAGTGCGGATTCTGTACGCCCGGTTTCCTCACCACGATCACCGCCGGTCTGGCGGAGAACCCTCGCCCCACCAGGGAGGAGGCCAAGGACATGATCGCCGGCAACCTGTGCCGGTGTACCGGCTACCAGAACATCGTCTCCGCGGTGTGCCGGGCTGCTGAGCTAGCCGAACAACGGCGTGACGGGACTTCACGGAAGCGGGAAGAGGGCGCGTCGTGACGACCAAGTTGATGGGTGAGAAAGTCCGCCGTGTCGAGGACGAACGTTTGGTGCGCGGCAGAGGGCAGTACGTCGACGACGTGATGCCGGACGCGCTCGAAGTCGCCGTGCTGCGAAGCCCTCACGCACACGCGCGCATCGTGGACATCGATGTGGAGCCGGTTCTCGACATCGAGGGTGTCGTCGCGGTGTACACCTACGACGACCTCACCGGGGCGATGGCCGAACCCCTGCCGGTACTGATCCCACACCCGGCACTGACTCACGGCCGTAACCAGTACGCCCTGGCGCGGGACGAGGTGAACTACGTCGGCGAGGCGATCGCGATGGTGGTGGCCGAGAACCGTTACATCGCGGAAGACGCCGTCTCGCGCATCAGGGTCGAGTACGAGGTGCTGCCCGCGGTGATCGGCGTGGACGCGGCCCGGGCCGCCGAGAACCTGGTACACGACGACGTACCGGGCAACGTGGCCGCCCGCATGGAACAGTCGGTGGGCGACGCGGAGGCGGCCATCTCGTCGGCGCCTCACCAGCTCACGCTGGACCTGGAGATCGAACGCAGCGCCTCGATGCCGATGGAGGGCCGCGGCACCGTGGCCCGCTGGGACACCGACGCACGCAGGTTGCAGGTGTGGACGTCGACCCAGACCTCGACGGGCGTGCGTGCCGCCGTCGCCGCCAAACTCGGGTTGGACCTGGTTCAGGTCGACGTGATCACCCCGGATGTCGGGGGCGGCTTCGGGGTGAAGATCCTACACCCGTGGCCGGAGGAACTCCTGGTGCCGATGGCCGCGATGAACCTGGGACGTCCGGTGAAGTTCACCGAGGACCGTCGAGAACATTTCATCTCCTCGGCACACGAACGCGCCCAGAAACACCACGTGAAAGTCGGCTTCGACGACGACGGTCGTCTGCTCGGGCTGTCCGTCCGCTTCTGGCACGACAACGGTGCCTATGTTCCGTACGGCCTCATCGTTCCGATCATCACGTCGACTCAGCTGCTCGGTCCGTACAAGCCGGGCAACTACAAGGTCGTCTTCGACAGTCTCTACACCAACACGGTCGTGGTGACGCCGTATCGTGGTGCAGGCCGACCCCAGGGCGTGTACGTGATGGAACGGACGATGGACGCGATCGCGGCACACCTGGGCAAGGATCGGACCGAGGTGCGGTCGGTGAACTTCATCCAACCCGACGAGTTCCCCTTCGACCACGGGTTGATCTTCCAGGACGGCAGGTCCTTGGTGTACGACTCCGGTGACTTCCCGGCGTCGCTGGAGAAACTGAAGAAGCTCGTGGGCTGGGACGAGTTCGAGGCGTTGCGTGACGAGATGCGTGCCCAGGGGCGACGGGTCGGGATCGGTCTGGCCTGCTACGTCGAAGGCACGGGTGTCGGCCCCTACGAGGGCGCCCACATCAACATCGAGACCAGTGGCAAGGTCAAAGTCGCCATCGGGCTGACTTCCCAGGGGCAGGGGCACGAGACCGCGTTCGCCCAGATCGTCGCCGACGAGCTCGGTGTGCCGTTCGACGATGTCGAGGTCGTCAGCGGGGACACGCGCCGCATGCAGTACTCCGTGGGCACGTTCGCCTCCCGGGCCGCAGTGATGAGCGGGTCGGCGGTGGCCTTGTCCGCTCGCAAGGTGAGGGAGAAGGCGCTGCGCATCGCCGCTGAGGCATTGGAGGCCTCGGTGGACGACCTCGAGATCCAGGACGGCACAGTGCGGGTGAAGGGTGCGCCGAACCAGCAGATGAGCCTGGGCACGGTGGCGGTGTTGTCGAATCCCCTGCGGTACGCCTTCGACGAGGCTTCCCAAGCCGCCACCCAGTTCTCGGTCGGCGATTCGAACAAACCCCCGGTCGCCGAGGGCGAAGAGCCGGGGCTGGAAGGGCAGGACTTCTACTCGCCGGAACGATCGACCTTCGCCAACGGGATGCACGCCGCCATCGTCGAGATCGATCCGGAAACGGCCGAGATCCGCATTCTCAAGTACGCGGTGGTGCACGACTGCGGCACACTGATCAACCCGTTGATCGTGGAAGGCCAGATCCACGGCGGTGTCGCACAAGGCGTCGGCGGTGCCCTGTACGAACGGATGGTCTACGACGACTCGGGGCAGCTACTGAACGCGTCCTTCATGGACTTCCTCATGCCTTACGTCAGCGAGGTACCCGACTCGATCGACATCGACCACCTGGAGACGCCCTCACCGCTGAATCCACTCGGCATCAAGGGTGCCGGTGAGGCCGGAGTGATCCCGTGTTCGGCGGTGTTCGCCTCCGCGATCGAGGACGCCGAGGGCTTTCCGATCACGTCGATGCCGATTTCCCCCTCCGAACTCTACGAACTTCGGCTTCGCCAGGAGAAAGGATCGACGACATGAAAATCGCCGGACAGGCCACCCTGCAAGCTCCGGTCGACAAGGTCTGGGACGCGTTACTGGACCCGGCGGTCTTGGTCCGCACCATTCCCGGCTGCGAGCGACTGGAGACCACCGGCGAGAACGCCTACGCCATGACCGTCACCGCCGGTGTCGCCTCGATCAAGGGCACGTACACGGGCAAGTGCACCTTGAGCGATCTGCAGCCGCATCGCTTCCTGGTGTTGTCGGCCGAAGGGTCCGGCGCCCCGGGAACGGTCAGTGCGGAGGTCAAGGTGAGCTTCCGCGACAACCAGGACGGCACGACCTCGTTGTCCTACGACGCCGACGCCGTGGTCGGTGGGATGATCGGTGGGGTCGGCCAGCGGATGTTGTCGTCGGTGAGTAAAAGGTTGGCCGGTGAGTTCTTCAGCTCCGTGAACGACGTGCTGACCGGCGCGGACACGACTGCGGCGACGACGGCAGCGGTGACCGGGGCCGACACGGACCGGAGCGAACCCGAGGCCCCGGCGGCACAGTCCACGGGCGTGTTCACCGCTCCGGCTCCGACGGCCGTGGCCAAACCGCCGGAGAACTTCGTGACCGGGCTGTTCGTCGGTGCCGGTCTGACACTCATCGGGGTGATCGTGGGTTCCCTCACCGCCCGAGGCCGGCGCTGAAGGAAACACGGCACAGCAACGAATCGAGCGGTGACAGGCGTCTCCGGAAGCCTTCCGGAAACGCCTGTCACCGTTACGGGGCCACGAGCAGGCCGGGTGTCTCCCGAATGTGTCGAGAAGAAGTCAACCCGCTTGGCACACAGTGACGGCGACACGGTTGCTCGTTGGCAGATCCTGCCATGGTCGGGTGCTGCCGTACCCGCTTGAATCGGCTGCATGAGCGAGCAACGGCGCATCCGCATCGGGATGGACACCGGAGGAACCTTCACCGATGTCGTCGCCTTCGACGAACAGACAGGCGAACTGGTCACCACCAAGGCACCGTCCACTCCAGACAACCCGGCTGACGGTTTCATGGCCGCCATCGAGAAAGTCCTCGCCGTGCTGCGTGAGCGCGAGGATACGGGCCAGGCAACCGGAGGCGACGCGATCAGCGCGGTCAGCCACGGCACCACGGTGGCCACGAACCAGTTGCTGGAAGGAAAAGTCGGCAACCTCGGTTTCATCACCAACGAGGGGTACGAGGCGGTCCTCGAAATCGCCCGGCAAAGCGTTCCCGACGGGTACGGAAACTCCTATTTCTGGGTGAAACCCGACCGGATCGTCCCTCGGGACCTGGTTCGTTCCGTACGAGGAAGGCTGGACCACACCGGCGCGGAGATCAAGCCCTTCGACGAGGAGCAGGCCCGCGAGGTCGCCCGTTGGTTCAAGGCGAAGGGCATCGAAGCCATCGGGGTCTGCTTCCTGCACGCCTACGCCCACCCCGCGCACGAGGAGCGCATGCGCGACATCATCGCGGAGGAACACCCCGACGCGGTGGTCTCCATCTCCTCCGAGGTGCTGCGTGAGTACCGCGAGTACGAACGTTCCATGACCACCCTGGTCGACGCGGCGGTGAAACCACGACTGTCCCGGTACATCAACAGCATCAAATCGAGGTTGGACGCCTTCGTCGGATCCGACGAAGGCAACAGCGTGCCCCTGTACGTGATGAAGTCGAACGGCGGCGTGCTCAGCGCCGACGAGGTGGTGCATCAGCCGATCACCACCGTGCTCTCCGGCCCGGCGGCGGGTGCGCTCGGTGCCGCGCTGATCGCGAAGACCGCGGGTTTCGACAAGGTGCTCACGTGTGACGGTGGAGGCACGTCGACGGACGTCTCGGTGGTCGTCGACGGTGAGCCCACCCTGACCACCGAGGGCACGGTGGGTGTGTACCCGTGCAAGATCCCGATGATCGATGTGGTGACCGTCGGCGCCGGTGGCGGTTCGGTCGCCTGGTTGTCGCCGGAGGGCAACCTCAAGGTGGGTCCGCAGTCGATGGGAGCGGACCCCGGGCCCCTGTGCTACGGCAAGGGCGGAACCGAGGTCACGATCACCGATGCCCACGTGGTCCTCGGCCGCATCCCACCACACCTGCTCGGTGGGGAGATCCCCCTCGACGTCGAGGCCGCGCGGCAAGGAATCCGGTCGTTGGCGGACAAGCTGGACCTTTCGATGGAGAAATGCGCCACCGGCATTCTGGAGATCTCCGCGTGGAACCAGGCCAACGCCCTGCGGCAGATCACGGTCCAGCGGGGCCTGGACGTGCGAGACTTCACGCTGACCACGTTCGGCGGTTCGGGTTCGTTGCTGCTGTGCCGCCTGATGGACGTCCTCGGCCTACGCACCGTCCTCGTACCACCCAATCCGGGCAACCTCTCGGCGTTCGGGTTGCTCACCGTGGACGTGAAGAACGATTACGTCCGCACCAACGTCTGCCTGCACGAGGCGCTCACCTCCGATGCCCTCGCGAAGGTGTACGACGAACTCACCGACCAAGCCCGTATCGCGCTGGCGAAGGAGGGC
Organism: Saccharomonospora sp.; assembly: GCF_027317685.1. Classification (NCBI taxonomy): domain Bacteria; kingdom Bacillati; phylum Actinomycetota; class Actinomycetes; order Pseudonocardiales; family Pseudonocardiaceae; genus Saccharomonospora; species Saccharomonospora sp. The sequence goes on along the minus strand of NZ_DAHVQP010000005.1, from coordinate 3,647 downwards.
TTCGCGGACGAGGAACACCGATTCGTCCGTGCCGCCGACATCCGCTACTTCGGGCAGGCCTTCGAAGTGCGGGTTCCCGTACCGGACGGGCCGATCACGCAGGAACTCATCGACGAGGTGGCTCGCCGCTTCCACGCCGAGCACCGGGCACTGTACGGCTACGACTTCGAGGGCGACGACAGCCAACAGGTCGAGTGGGTCAACCTCCGAGTCTCGGGTATCGGCGAGATCCGCCGTCCGGAGGTGGCCGCCCACGACATCCCGTCGGACGCCGGTGTCGCGGAGCCCGCTTCCCATCGCCCGGTGTGCTTCGAGGCAGAACAGGGCTATGTGGACACACCGATCTACTGGCGTCCCGACCTTCGTCCCGGGCAGGTTCTCAGCGGTCCGGCGATCGTGGAGGAATTCGGCGCCACGGTGCCGCTGCACCCCGGTTTCACCGCCCGTATCGACGCCCATCTCAACATCATCGTGACCCGGGAGGGACAGGAATGAACATGACCGCCCAAGGTCGTCGGGTACCGACCCAGTTTCCGTTCGGGTCGCTCACGGAGGACGCCGGCGCCGGCGCCGACCCGGTGTTGGTGGAGATCGTTCAGGGCAGCCTCGCCTCGGTCGAGATGGAGGTCGAGACCGCCATCGCCCGAACCTCGCGCAGCCCGATGATCCGCGATGCCCACGACTTCCGCGCCGGTATCCACGACCGGTTGTTGCGGAAGTTGACCGGCCGTTCCTACAGCGCGCTGGTGCACCCGGTGGTGCGGGACTTCCCGATCGAAGAGATGCGTCCGGGCGACGTCTTCTTCCACAACGACGTCTACGAGTCCGAGGGCGGGATCGGTCACCTGCCCGACCTGTGTGTGACCGTGCCCGTCTTCCACGACTCCGGCAACGGCCCGGAAGTGGTCGCGTTCGTGCAGGCGTTCGGGCACCACGACGACATCGGCGGTGCCGTGCCCGGCTCGATGCCCAGCAACGCGACCAGCGTCTACGAGGAAGGCCTGATGGTGCCGCCCATCCGACTCTGGGACGAGGGCAAGCCCAACCGTTCGGCGTTGCGGATCATGACCCGCAACTCGCGGATGCCCGAGTCGCTGGCGGCGGACCTGGACGCGGAGTGCGCGGCGTGCCTGATGGGCGCGCAGCGACTCGGGGAATTGTTCGACCGCTACGGCCGCGACACCATCGAGGCGTGTTTCGACGCGATCATCTCGCGCACGACACAGACCTATCGCAGGGAGATCCTGTCCAAGATCCCGGTAGGTACCTGGGTCTGGGAGGACTACGCCGAGCACGACGGGGTCGACGAGCCGAAACTGCACCGGCAGCGGATCACGCTCACCCGGACGACGCCGGACGACCCCGAGGGAGAACGGCTGATCTTCGACTTCAGCGGGACCTCACCGCAGGCGAAGGGGCCGATCAACCACTGTGGTGACTACTCCGACGGGGTCTTCCTCAAGAAGTGGTTGGCTCCGATCCTGAGAAACCTCGCGGACACCCCGGAGCGGATGGCGGAACTGGACGTCAACGAGGGCGTTGTCCCGCTGATCGAGATGCGGTTCCCCGAGCCGGGAACGCTGCTGACCCCGGTCTTCCCGGCACCGACCAACGCCAGGACGTTCGTCATTCTGCGACTGTTGGGCGTGTTGGCCGGGGTGATCGCGAAGGCGGTCGACGGCAACATGCCCGCGGACCAGGAGACGATCCGCTACACCGGTGTGTACGGCACGGATCACGACGGCCGTCCGTACCTGATGCGCGAGGTCCTCGGTGGCGGTTCGGGAGGCCGTTACTACGCCGACGGGGAGGACACCATCCACGTCGTGCCCGATTCCCGCAACCTTCCCACGGAGTTCACCGAGTCCCGTTTCCCGTTCCTGGTCGAAAAGTTGTCGTTGACGGTGGACTCGGGCGGCCCAGGACAGTTCCGTGGTGGTCTGGGGTACGAAAAACACATCCGGATGCTCCGCGACGCGCACTTCATGTCGATCGCGGACCGGTCGATCCTGTCCTGTTGGGGTGTCAAGGGTGGTAAGGCCGGTCGTCCGTTCGAAGTGACCATCGACCCGGGTGGCCCCAACGAACGGCAGGTCGGTGCGCTGGCCGACGCCGAGCCGGTACGCGCGGGCGAGGTGATCCGGATTCGTACCACCGGTGGCGGCGGCTGGGGCGATCCCCTGGACCGAGACCCGGAGCTGGTGGTCCGTGACGTGATGTGGCACAAGGTTTCCCCGGAGGGCGCGCTCGCCGATTACGGTGTGGTGCTCACCGGCTCGTTGGAGGACGACTCCCTCGGCTACGACGAAACCGCCACCCTCGCAGAGCGGAAACGGCGCCGGGAGGAGGCCTCCGATACGGCGTTCTTCGATCGCGGTCCGGGCTACGCACGACTCAGCGGTGGAGCGGACGCCGCCGACGTCGACTGGCTGTGACAGCAGCGGTCTGTGACTGAACACGACGAACGCGACTCGCGGGGCGCGTGGGACGGATTCACCGTGTCCCACGCGCCCCGCCGTGTTCGACCCGCTGAACGACCGTTCCCTCCGCGAAGCGAGCCGGCGTCAAGAGTCGATGGCAGGAACTGCCTCACTATGGCGAGCTCGTTGGAGGAAATTGCCAATGATAGGGGTCGGCTCGCCGCCTTAAAGTCGACTGCATGCGGACGCCGCTCGTCCTACCGATCCGGGAATCAGCACGCGGCCGCATCGCCGGCCGCTTCCCTGGTGAGAAGAGCCGCTGCATACGTCGTATCCGTCCTCGTCTCGGTCGTCGAGAAACGCTTGGTCCGACCCGTTCATACGCAAAGGAAGCCTAATATGCCATCCGCGATCGAAGTACGCAAGGTCCCGCTTCACTCCGTCTCCGACGCCAGCGAACTCGCCACGCTCATCGACGACGGGGTGATGGAGGCCGACCGCATCGTCGCCATCATCGGCAAGACCGAGGGCAACGGCGGAGTCAACGACTACACCCGTATCATCGCCGATCGCGCTTTCCGGGAGATCATCGTCGAGAAGGGCACCCGGACGATGGACGAGGTGCGCCAGATCCCCATCGTGTGGTCGGGCGGTACCGATGGTGTCATCAGTCCACACGCGACGATTTTCGCGACTCTGCCCGAGGACAAGGCCGAAAAGACCGACGAACCCAGGCTCAGCATCGGCGTTGCGATGAGTGAACCGATCCTGCCCGAGGAGATCGGTCGCCGCGCAATGATCGAGAAGGTCGCCGCCGGGGTCAAGGAGGCCATGGCCCGCGCCGGTATCACCGACCCCGCCGACGTGCACTACGTGCAGACGAAGACCCCGCTGCTGACCATCGACACCATTCGGGACGCCAAGAGCCGTGGGCAGTCGGTGTGGACGGAGGACACCCTCAGCTCGATGGACCTGTCCAATGGCACCACCGGACTGGGCATCGCGGTCGCGCTCGGTGAGATCGACATACCCAGCGACGAGGACGTCATGAAAAACCGGGACCTGTTCTCCTCCGTCGCGTCCTGCTCGTCCGGTGTCGAGTTGGACCGGGCGCAGATCGTGGTGGTGGGCAACGCCCGCGGGGTCGGCGGCCGTTACCGGATCGGCCACTCGGTCATGCAGGACGCGCTGGACCAGGACGGTATCTGGCAGGCCATCCGGGACGCC
>NZ_DAHVQP010000135.1:0-1585 GCF_027317685.1 Saccharomonospora sp. | reverse complement strand
CCATGGCCACGACGGCGCAACGAATCTGGTGTGGCTCGACGGCCCCGACCCTCCACGCCTCGGCATCCCAACAAGCGGAAAGGGTGCTGGTCAAGTCCGCTGGGGTGGTGTACGAGGTTGATCCTCGGTTGGGCGTGTCGGTCAGGCCGTGAGGGCCTGGAGTTCGGGTTCGGTCACCTCCTCGATGACGGTGGTGTCGACGGCCTGGGCTCGGGCGAGGACGTCGAGTCCGAGGTAGCGGCGGCCTTCGGCCCATTCGTCGTGCTGCTCGGCGAGCACGGCGCCGACGAGCCGGATGATGCTGGCGCGGTCGGGGAAGATCCCGACGACGTCGGTGCGCCGCCGGATTTCGCGGTTGAGTCGCTCGTTGGGGTTGTTCGACCAGATCTGGCGCCAGATCTCCTTGGGGAACGCGGTGAACGCCAGGATGTCCGCGCGGGCCTGCTCGAGGTGCTCGGCAACCGCGGGGAGCTTCTCGGCCAGGGCGTCGACGACGCGGTCGAACTGGGCGTGCACCGCCTCAGCGTCGGGCTGGTCGTAGATGGAATGCAGCAGCGCCTTGACCCAGCCCCACGACGACTTCGGAGTCGCGGACATCAGGTTCGCGGCGTAATGGGTGCGGCAGCGCTGCCACGCGGCGCCGGGCAGGGTCGCGCCGATCGCCGACACCAGACCGGCGTGGGCGTCAGAGGTGACGAGCTTGACGCCCGTGAGGCCGCGGGCGGTGAGGTCACGGAAGAACGCCAACCAGCCTGCACCGTCCTCACTGGAGGTGACCTGCACGCCGAGGATCTCGCGGTGCCCATCGGCGTTGACGCCGGTGGCGACCAGCACGTGCACCGGCACCACCCGGCCACCCTCGCGGACCTTCAAGACGAGGGCGTCGGCGGCGACGAACGTGAACGGTCCGGCCTCTTCGAGCCGGCGGGTGCGGAACTGCTCCACGTGCTCGTCGAGCTCGGTGGCCATCACCGAGACCTGCGAGCGCGACAGGCCGGTGATGCCGAGGGTCTGCACCAGCTTGTCCATCCGCCGCGTGGAGACCCCGAGCAGGTAGCAGGTCGCCACCACGCTGGTCAGTGCCCGCTCGGCCCGCTTGCGGCGTTCCAGCAGCCAGTCCGGGTACAGCGACCCGGTGCGGAGCTTGGGGACCGCGACATCGAGTGTCCCGACGCGGGTGTCGAGGTCGCGGTGGCGGTAGCCGTTGCGGGAGTTGACCCGCTCTTCGGTCCGCTCGCCATAAGAGGCGCCGCACACCGCGTCGGCCTGGGCGGAAAGCAGCGCGTTGACGAACGTGGTCAGCAGATCACGCAGCAGATCGGGACTGGCCTGGGACAGCTGCTCGGTCAAGAACTGGGCAGGGTCGATACTGGGTACAGCGGTCATCGTGGTGTCCTTCTTCGAGTCGGTTTTCGCAGATCACTCGAAGGATCCACCCGGTGGCCGCGCCTACGTGAGCCTGTCAAGTTTTCTGTGTAAGGGATCGGTTTCGGTTGGTTGGTTCGGTCGGTTAGAGGTGGGGGTTGATGCGGTCGGGGTAGGCGATGGCGAGTTGGGCGAGGGCTTTCTTCCAGTTGGTGACGAC
>NZ_DAHVQP010000143.1:0-20202 GCF_027317685.1 Saccharomonospora sp. | reverse complement strand
GCCACCATCACGAAAACCAAGAAGCTTCCGATCAACAGGATCGGAATCGATATCGCCAGACGGCGAAGGATGTAGAAAACCAGGTTCAACGACTTGCTCCTAGTCCCGGGATCGCCCGGAATTATTTCGTCACCGTCCCGTCCCACGGTAGTGGGGGTCGGGTTTGCGTGAACAGCTACTAACGTCGGCCGTCGGGGACCGGCGGGTGACCGGCCCCCGACAGCGTCAGACGTCAGCCGGTGACGCGAGAGACCCGCCGATTACTCGGCGGCCTCCCACTCCCCGACGTTCCACAGTGCACCGTAGTACGACTGCATGTACACGCGGTCAATTCCCCGGAAAGCCCACATCGACGGCGTTTCGAACAGCGGGATCGTCGCGTAGTTCTCCGCGATCGCCTCGTCGGCCGCGATGTAGTGCTCCAGAGCCTCCTCCTCCGAGGTCGCCGAGGTCGCCTTCGCGTAGGCCTCATCGATCTTCGGGTCGGACAGGCCCTGCCAGTTCTGCCCACCGTCGGTGATGTAGAGGGACTTCTGCGTGGCCTTGAACGGCGCGGACGACCAGCCGAACAGGGCGATGTCGTAGTCACCCTTGTCGACGCGGCCCTTGAGGAAGTTCGGGTCCGTGTCGTCCTTGACCTCGATGCCGGCGGCCTGAGCCTGCGACTGGATGATCTCGACCGTCTGGCTACGACGCTCGTTCTCGTTGTGCGAGATGGAGACCGAGAACCGCACCCCGTCCTTCTCGTAGATGCCGTCCTCGCCCTTCTTCCAGCCGCCCTCTTCCAGGGTCTTCATGGCCGCTTCGGGCCCCTGACCCATCTTGTCGCTGTAACGGTCCTCGTAGCCTTCCTCACCGGTGAAGAAGACGATGCTGCCCAGCGGCTCGGCGTCCTCCTGGACCGGCTTGAGCAGCTTGTTGACGATCTCCTCCCGGTCGACGACCTGGAAGAACGCCTTACGAGCGGCCTCGTCCTTGAAGACCTCACGGTTCAGGTTCAGGTCGAGGTGCTCGTAGGTGAGCTGCGGAGCGGAGGCGTACGTCACACCCTGCGAGGTCAGGCTCTTGAGGGTGTCGGCCGCGGTCACGTCCGGCTGGGTCGACGCGACGACGTCGATCTCACCGTTCTGCAGCGCGGTCGCCATGGCCTTGGTGTCCGGGATCGCGCGGACCGTGACCTCCTTCGGGCCACCCTTCGCGCCGATCCAGTGCGGGTTCTTCTCCAGAACCACCGTGTCGGAGTTGCTGTCGAAGGACTTGATCTTGTAAGGACCCGATCCCGGCATGAGCTCGGGCTTGAAGCCCTTCCACTCACCGGCCCAGAAGTCGGCGACCTTCTCGGCCTCAGCCGAACCCGGCTCGACCTCACGGATGTCGGAGATGCCGAGCTCCTGCTCCACGATGTGCGCGGGCATCATGCTCGTGCTGTTGAACAGTTCCTCGTAGTCGAGGTAGGGCTCGCTGAAAACACCCTTGAAGGTGTAGTCGTCGACGCACTCGGGCTCGATGAGCTCGTAACCCGTGGTGGACGCCGCGTTGAAGCCTTCGGTCGTGCCGGAGTGAGCCAGCCACGAGAGGTAGAACTCACGGCAGTCCCACTGGTCCTCGTCCGACCACTTGACGCCCTCCTTGATCTTCCACTCGACGGTGAAAGGGTCTTCGGAGGTCAGCTCGATGGACTCCATCACGTCGCCGTTGAGCAACACCTTGTTGTTGCCGTCCAGCACGGTGGCGCCCGAGAGCACACTGACCAGAACGTAGGTGTTGTACGAGCTGTTGGCGTCGGCGGTGTCGTTGTTGTACGCGGAGTAGCCTTCGTCGACGGCCACCGTGACCGGGTCCATCTCAGGCACGTCGGCGAGCACGAAGGTGTCACCTTCCTGCGCCTTGCCCTCCGCCATACTCGCGGCGTCACTGGTCGAGCCGTTCCCACCCGCGTCACCGCCGCCGCCGCACGCGGTCAGCACGAGCGCTGACGCGGCGAGCAGCGACCACGCGGAGATGACCTTCGATCTCCTCATTACGTGCCCTCCTAGCACTGAGTCCCGGACTTCCGATTTTTGGGGACCCACACTCTCCGGTTAGCGCCGGAGCTTATGACACGCCCATCACACTCGATTGGCGCACTGCGGGGGAACGCTAAGAAGGATGACCACCATCGGTCATTACTTCTTGAAAGATCGTGACCAAAGGGTGACATCTATCTAGCGAACGCAACATACATCAGTAACGAACAGTGACCACTATTGACACTGACTGAGCAGTCGATTACTACATTTGCCGATATCCGGGTGATCACTGTGGTGGAGAGGGCACGCCCCGGGAGGACTATCGAGGCGCACGAGTCCAGTCGACAGCCGACGAGAACGGCCCGGCCAGTGGAGGTCCGGCGGTCACACCGGACACCCCGGGCCCCACGGCGAGAGTGTCGGCCAGCTGGAACAACGGGATGGAGATCCTCTGGGCCCAGAGCTCGGGCTCCACATCGGCGAGTCCTTGCTTCAACGACGTCTCGCCCGTGAGCACGGAGTCGATCACGGACTGCAACTCCAAATCGCAGAACCCGGCCACGTTGGTCGGCACGACCTGTCCGGCCTCCGCCGTGTCCGTGTCGTTCGACTTGCCCGGCTCCGCTGTCGAGGTGGAGTCGGATTCCCGGCCGGTCTCGCCGGATTCGCCGTCTCCCGCGTTCGAGTCCTTCGATTCTCCTTCGGCGTCGTCGGCGTCGTCGGTGTTCTCGGCGTCACCGTCGGTGTCACCGTCCCGGTCCCCCGATCCGCAGCCGAACCACGATGCCAGCGTGGTGGCCGGGTCGGCGCTGACGGCGCGGGGGATCACGGCGATGTCGATCCCGACCTGCCCATTGGTGGGGGCGGGTTCACCGTGGGCACCGCCGTCCAAGTCGACGGGTGCGGACAACGCAGAACCGAACAACTCCTCCGACGGCGGGTGAACGACGTTGACGTCGATTCCCTCGGCGATCAGCTGCTCCTCCAGCTTCGCCGCGATGCGGGCATACGGTTGTTTCTGCCCCGGCGAGGCCACCACGAGCGACAATGTGCGCCCGTCCCGGACCCAACTGCCCGCCTCGCGTTCGTAACCCGCCTCGGCCAGCAACTCGTACGCCTTCTCGGTGTCCCGCCGCAACGGCGCACCGGAGCCGGGAATGGTGTGTTTGTATTCCTCCTCCGACGGTGGCAGCACCTGCGCGCTGGCGCGTAGATCGGCGGAGTCCCCGCCCCTCGTGCCCTCGTCGATGAGCGCGTCGCGGTCGATCAAAGCGCTGACGGCCTCGCGGACCTCGTCCTCGACCAGCGCCGGACCGACCGGTCGCAGCACCACGTCCACCACGTACGGCTGGGCCACCACGCTCAGGTCGACGTCCTCACCGAGGTCGGCGAGCAGTTTGCGGGTGTCACCGTTGACGCTGCCGAGCGCGAACTGGGCGCTTCCGCTGCGCAGAGCCGACACCATGCCCGGCCCGTCCGCCCGCTGGAGCACGATGCGGTCCACGGCCGCGGGCTTCTCCCAGTACCGCTCGTTGCGTTCGAGCACGAGCTCACCCCTGGCGGTGTCGATCGTCTTGATCCCGAACGGGCCACCGTACGCGGGGAAACTCTCGGCCAGCGCGCCCCGCCAACCCCCCGGAGCGTCCTTCATCAGGTGCGCGGGCAACAGATTGGAGAACAGCGTCCGCCAGCCGGGGTAGGGCTCGGAGAACATGACCCGAACCAGCTTGCCGCCCTCACCGGGTTCGATCGAGGAGATCAACTCGTAGCCCGCGGGATTGACCACGCCCGGTTGAGTCTTCATGGCCTGGGCGAGGTAGGAGAAGTCCTCCACGGCGATGGGCGCACCGTCGGACCAGGAGGCGTCCGGCCGGATGCGGTAGGTGACCGTGAAGGGGTCCTCACTGGTCACCTCGGCCGATTCCATCAGGCTGTCGTCGAGCGTGAAACCGTCTTCCTCGCTCGGCCGGAACACCGAAGGCAACAGCAGCTGGGACAACGCCGTGGTCACCGTGGAGGCATCGGCGAGCAAGTGCGGGTTGTAGCCGCCGACGATGTCGTCCACCACGGCGACGATCTGGGAAGGCGTTTCGGCAGGCGGTTCAGAAGTTTCAGCGACCGGGGAGCTCACGACGGGCGGGGGCGGGGTGTTCGAACACGCGACCAGCACACCGGCGAGGGCCAGCACCAGCGCGACCAACCAAGGTGTTTTCCGACCACCGTTCGTTCGCACGTCGCAGCCCCTCCCTGCTCATCACCTGGCACCGACCCACCCCGGTCTCACATCGACGGTGCCGCGTCCGGTGAGCCTGCCAGACCGGAGAACACACCCGCTCGCCCATCCGACTCTTTCGGTTCCCCTGCTTGGCTGACGCGCGGGCCGACCATGTGGTTCCACAGTCTCTCAAGCCCGTCCGTGACAAGGTGCCGGACACGGGAACTGTGTCGGTCGCCTCGCCGGCGAATCACACGTTGCGGTCGCGGCGACGGTCCCTGGACCGCTGCTTGGCGCGCTGCGACGAGTCGAGGACGACCTTGCGCAGCCGCACCACCTTGGGCGTGACCTCGACGCATTCGTCGGAAGCGCAGAATTCGAGCGCCTCCTCCAGGCTGAGAATGCGTGGCCGGGCCAGCCGTTCGAGCTCGTCGGCGGTCGAAGACCGCATGTTGGTGAGCTTCTTCTCCTTGGTGATGTTGACGTCGAGGTCCTCGGCACGGGGGCTTTCACCCACGACCATGCCCTCGTACACTTCGTCGCCGGGTTCGACGAAGAACGTGCCGCGATCGGCCAACTGCAGGAGCGCGTAGGCGCTGACAGGGCCGGACCTGTCCGCGACCAGCGAACCACTGTGCCGCGCACGGATTTCGCCTGTCCAGGGGAAATAACCCTCGAAGATGTGGTTGGCGATGCCCGTGCCCCTGGTCTCGGTGAGGAAACTGCTGCGGAACCCGATAAGACCCCGCGACGGGAGCACGTACTCCAGCTTGACCCGCCCGGTGCCGTGGCCGTCCATCTGCTCCATGCGGCCCTTACGGGCGGCCAGCAGCTGCGTCACGGCGCCGAGGTGCTCTTCGGGCACGTCGATGTAGAGCCGCTCGAACGGCTCGTGCAGGGTGCCGTCGATGGTGCGGGTGACCACCTGCGGCTTGCCGACGGTCAGTTCGAAACCTTCACGCCGCATGGTCTCCACGAGGATCGCGAGCGCGAGCTCGCCCCGGCCCTGCACCTCCCAGGTGTCGGGACGTTCGGTGGGCAGCACGCGGAGACTGACGTTGCCGACGAGCTCGCTGTCCAGCCGCGCCTTGAGCAACCGGGCGGTGAGTTTGTCGCCGCCACCACGACCCGCGAGCGGCGAGGTGTTGACCCCGAACGTCATCGAGATGGCGGGTTCGTCCACCGTGATACGCGGCAGCGGTTCGGGGTGCTCCGGGTCGGCGAGCGTGTCGCCGATGGTGATGTCGGGGATACCCGCGATGGCCACGAGATCACCGGCGCTCGCCTCCTCGGCGGGCACCCGGGTGAGCGCTTCGGTGACGAGCAGTTCGGAGACACGGACACTCTGCACGGACCCGTCCTCCCGCAGCCATGCGACCGTCTGCCCCTTGCGCAGCCGACCGGCGTGGATGCGCAGCAGCGCGATGCGGCCGAGGAAGCTGGACGCGTCCAGGTTGGTGACGAGCGCGCGCAACGGCGCGTCCGGATCAGCCTTCGGCACGGGGATGTGCTCGAACAACACCTCAAACAACGGGTCGAGGTCGTCGCCGTCGGGGAGCTCGCCGTTGGCAGGCCGTTCGAGGCTCGCCATGCCCGACCTGGCGGCAGCGTAGACCACCGGCATCGACAACACCGCGTCGAGCGCGTCGTCGTCCATCCCCTCGATCTCACCGGCCAGTTCCAGCAGCAGGTCGTGGGTCTCCTCAACGACCTCGGCGATACGAGCGTCGGCACGGTCGACCTTGTTGACCACGAGGATCACGGGAAGCCGCGCGGCGAGGGCCTTGCGAAGCACGAACCGGGTCTGCGGCAGTGGGCCTTCGCTGGCGTCCACGAGCAACACGACACCGTCGACCATCGCGAGACCACGCTCGACCTCGCCACCGAAGTCGGCGTGTCCCGGCGTGTCGATGACGTTGATGGTCACCGGCCCGTCCGGGGTGACGCGGCGGATGGCGGTGTTCTTGGCGAGGATCGTGATGCCTTTCTCCCGCTCCAGTTCACCGGAGTCCATGACACGATCCACGGGCTCGGACCGTTCGGCGAAAGCGCCGGACTGCCGCAGCATCGCGTCGACCAGCGTGGTCTTTCCGTGGTCGACGTGGGCGACGATGGCGATGTTGCGAAGGTCGGTACGGACTTTCCCGGCAATGTCGGTGCGGGCTGTGGGCACGCGAGAAGCTCCCTGATACAGAAATGATGGTGGGCGACCGGCGGGCGCACGGCCGACCTGGTCCTTCCGACAGCATAGAGGCGCGCGGAAGGCGGTTCTCGCGCGCGGCCGGGAATCGAGCCGACAATCGGCGTGCAGACGGGCGAAACGCGGCACTGCCCTGAACCCGTACTCGAACCCGTACTCGGGGCTCACGCTCAAGGACTCACTTGAGACTCACTTGAGACAGCACCGCCGGAACGTCACGCGGAAAAATCCGCAGGAACCCGCGAGAAGATCGCTTCTCGCGGAGGCGACCGAGGTGACGACCGGCTTTTTCATCAGCGGGTCAGCGTTTCATTCAACGCGCGCAATTCGGGACCGGTGCGGGTGGCTGAGAATTCGATGACCCTGTGGTGAGCGAGATTCCGCAGTACCAGCGGGTCCCCCGCCAGCGCGGCTTCGAGCCTGCTCTCCGACACCGGTCTGGTCAGCAGCACCTCCCCGCTGTGATCCGTCTTGCGTCCCGAGGCCAGCAGGTATCCACGCTCGTACTGCCTGCCAAGCCACTCGGCGTGTTCCGGCAGAACATAGTCGATCTCGACCAATGGGGCCGTGTAAGTCAACAGAACAACGTACATACCTCCACGCTAGGCCCACGATACCGGCCCCGCCGAGCGCAAGACACAGATATCTTCCGCGGACTTCACGCACGACATCCGTGGCGATACCGAAACCGGGACGGAAAGGCTCCACGACAATTCTCCGTCGTGACTCGTTCACCCACAGCGATCCTTTCCCGGAGCCGTCCGAATACCCCTCCCCCCGAAGATTCTTTCCAGGAACTTCCTTTGTTCAGGGACCTATCGATGACATATCGACATTTCCCGTCGAGTCGAGCACGAATCGTCAGTGGTCGGTACCCACCAGCTCGCGTAACGCGGGGACGAGGACACGATCGGCGGGCAGCCAGTCGAGCTCGGCCAGCTCGTCGGCGGGCGACCAACGCAGTGTCCTATGCTCCACCGCGCGCGGCTCCGCCTCACCTTCGCGCAACGTCGCGGCGAACACCCGAAGTACCTTCCCTCCCGGTAAAGGCACGTCGGGCCCCACGCGCTCACCCACGACGACCTCGACGCCGAGCTCCTCCCTGCACTCGCGGCGCACGGCCTCGGCATCGGTCTCCCCGGCTTCGACCCGCCCACCCGGCAACTCCCACAGTCCCGCGAGCTCGGCCGGATACGCGCGCTGCTGTACGAGCAGCAACCCGTCCCGCACGATCGCCGTGCCCACAACGACAGGTGGCACCAGGGCGGTGTCACCGGCTCCGTTCGGTCTCATGAACGCGGAAAACCTCCCGAAAAGCCACCGAAAACGCCGCACCACAGACACAGAAGGCACAGAGTCGGCAAACCGTATCCCGCCGTATCCCGCCGCATATCCCGCTGTCTCCCGCGGCCCCACCGTTCACGCCCCCACGAAAGCCACGCCGTCGACGTCGAGTGACAGAGCCACCCGGTCACCCGGTACGGCCCTGCTGGTCATCGCCGCCACAGCGGCCACCTCCGGCAGGTCCCCGTCGGGTCGCACGGACAGCCGCACGTGGTCGCGGCGATGCACCCGCGCCAGCACCTCGCCCCGCACGGCCGCACCGGAGCCGACCCCGCCGCGATCGTCCCGGCCGAGTTCGACGGCTCGAACCGCTCCCGGACGCAGTCCCACGCACACGTCCCCGTCGGCGACCCCGGGCAGCGACACCTCCCCCAGCGCACACCGCACGCGCCCGTGTTCGGCCCGCCCGGGCAGGAACGTCGTAACCCCGAGGAAGCGGGCCACCCGCTGGTCCACAGGCCCGCGCCACACATCGAGCACGTCACCCACCTGCCGGATCACACCGTCGTCGAGCACGGCGATCCGGTCGGCGAGGGTGAACGCCTCCTCCTGGTCGTGAGTGACCAGCAGTGTGGTCGTCTTGGTGCGCCGCAGTAGTTCGGTGACCTCGATCGCGAGCTGTTCGCGCAGCTCCGCGTCGAGACCGGACAACGGCTCGTCGAGAAGCAGCAACCTCGGCTGCGGCGCGAGCGCCCGCGCCAACGCCACGCGCTGCGCCTCACCACCGGACAGCGCGGTGATCTTGCGGTGTTCGTATCCGGACAGTCCCACCAAATCCAGCAGAGTGCGCACACGCTCTTCCCGCGCGTCGCGTTCCACTCCCCGCATCCGTAGCCCGAACGCGATGTTGCCCGCCACGTCCCGATGGGGGAAGAGCTGGCCGTCCTGGAACACCAAACCGAAGTTGCGGCGGTGCACGGGCACTCCGGAGAGATCGTCGCCGTCCCAGCACACCCGGCCGGTCACCGCGGATTCCAGTCCCGCGATGGCCCGCAACAGCGTCGACTTACCCGAACCCGACGGGCCGAGCAGCGCCAACACCTCACCGTCGGCGATCTCCAGGTGCACGTCCCGCACCGCCACGAAATCCCCGTAACGCACGGTCAGATCGGCGACCGTCAACATGTCAGAACTCTCCCAGCCGTGCGTGCGGCGCACGCACACTTTCGATCAGTGCCGCCACGAGCCCCGTCACCACCATCAACAGAACACAGCCCGCGTAGGCCATGAGGTGGTTCAGCTCGCCGGGGCGGTTGATGAGGTCGGCGATGGCGACGGGCAACGTGGGCGCGTCGGGCCGGGCGAGAAAGCTGGTGGCACCGAACTCGCCGAGCGCGACGACGTACCCGAACGCCGCCGCTGCGACCAACGACCGTGCCACGAGCGGGAAATCGACCTCGCGCCACACACGCACGGGCCCCGCCCCCAGAGTCGCCGCGGCCTGACGTAGCCGTTCGTCCACCGAGCGCAGCACGGGAAGGACCAGCCGCACCACCATCGGGATGATCACCAACGCCTGAGCCAACGGCACCAGCAGCGGTGAGGTGCGTAGATCCCACGGCAGATCGCCGAGCGTCACCAGATACCCGAAGCCGACGGTGACGGCGGACACGCCGAGAGGCAGCATCAGAACCGCGTCGGTGACCTCCCCCGTCGCCCGAACCCCCCGCTGGGGCGACCGGCGCAACACCACGACGGTCACGGCCGCGAGCACGCCCACGACCAACGCGAGCAGCGTCGCGTCGGAGGCGGTGCGCAACGAGTTCAGCGCCGCGTCCCAGCCCGTGACGTTCAACGCGCTGTCCTGCCCGGAACCGGACAACGCGCGGTACCCGTCCCAGGTCCAGCCCTCCCGGCTCCACACCGAGCGGACCACCAACGCAACGATCGGGGTGAGCAGCAGACCGAGCACCACGACCGCGGCCGCCACCACCCCCCACTCGCCGCCTTCCGGCCTGCGCGCGGCGTGCCGCGCCGACCGCAATCGCGCCGCCGTCTCGTTACGGCGGCGGGCCAACGCGCCGACCGCCAAAGCGGCGACCACGGCGACGAGCTGCACCAGCGACAACGCGGCAGCCCCGGAGAGATCGAGCAGATTCACCGTGCGGAGATAGATCTCCGTCTCCAACGTCCGATACTCGTTGCCGCCGAGCATCAGCACCACACCGAAACTCGTGGCGCAGAACAGGAACACCACGGCCGCCGCCGACGACACGGCCGGCAACAACGCGGGCAGTGTCACCGTGGAGAAAGCCCGCCAACGCGACGCACCGAGCGACCGCGCCGCATCCTCGACCCGCCGGTCGAGCTGCGACCACAGCCCGCCGACCGTGCGAGCCACGACGGCGACGTTGAAGAAGGCGTTGGCCACCACGATGCTCAGCACGCCCCCGTCCGGCCACAACGCGCGAAACGCCAACCCCACCACCACGGCCGGCAGCACGAACGGCACCAGAACCAACGTGCGCACCACCGTGATGCCGGGCAGCCGCACCCGGGCCAGCAGGAACGCGAGTGGGAACCCGGCCAGTACTGCCACCACCGTGGCGGCCAGCGCCTGCGTCACCGTGAACGCGGCCAGCCTCCACGTGGACGCCTCGGCGAGGGCATCGCCCACACCTCCGTCGGCGAATCCGAATCGGATGATCGCGACGACCGGCCAGGCGAAGAACAGACCGAGGAAGGCGACGGGCAGGGCACCGAGCGCGCCGGCCGCCCATACCGAGCCCGAACCGGGCCGAGCGGTCAACCTTCGAGCAGCCCGCGCCATTCCGAGATCCAGCGTTCGCGGTTGTCCTGGACCTGTTCACCGGGCAGCGAAATCGAGTCGCGCGGCATCGGTGCGGCCTGCTCCCACCCCTCGGGCAGGGCCACGCCCTCCCGGGTGGGGTACACGTACATGTTGTTCGCAAGAGTCGACTGGAACTCGTGCGACAGCAGGAAGTCGATCACCTTGCCCGCTTCGTCGGGATGCTCGGTGCCCGCCAACACACCCGCGTACTCGACCTGCCGGTAGCAGGTGTCGAGCAACGCCTTGGTGCGGGGCTTGCCGTCCTGTCCGATCTCGGCGGCGGGCGACGACGCGTAGGACAGCACGATCGGCCGGTCGCCCTCTCCGGAGGAACCGGAGAACTCCTGGGTGTACGCCTCGGTCCAGCCGCTGACGACCTTCACGCCGTTGTCCTTCAGTTCACTCCAGTAGTCGGCCCAGCCGTCCTCGCCGTACTCCGAGATCGTGGCGAACAGGAACGCCAGCCCGGGCGACGACGTGGCCGGGCTCGGCACGACGAACAGGTCCTCGTAGACCGGGTCGGTGAGATCGTCGAGACCGGACGGTTCGGGCACGTCGTTGTCGGCGAACCACTCACTGTCGATGTTGACGCACACGTCGCCGACGTCCACGGCCGACAGCCGCTGCTCCCGGTCGACGGCGTAGCGCTGCGGTCCCCGATCGGCCTCCGGGGAGGTGTACGGCTGGAAAACGCCCTCCGACAACGCCCGGGACGCGAACGTCGAGTCGACACCGTATGCCACGTCCGCGATCGGGTTGTCCTTGGTGAGAACGAGCTTGTTCGTCAGCTCTCCCGCGTCACCCTCCTTGCGAACCTCGATACGCACGTCCGCACGTTGCTCGAAAGCAGCGACCACCTCCTGCGGAACGGCCCAGGACTGGTGCGTGACGAGGGTGACCGTCACCGGCTCGTCCGCCGAGTCGTCCTCGGTCCCGATGACCGTGCATCCCGCCGTGAGGGCACCGGCCGACAGCAGCGCGACGACCGCGCGTAACGACGTTGACAAATGGCCCGGTCCCTGGCCCATTCAGCCTCCTCGCCGTGACCGCGCAGGATGGCCGCCGGCCACCTTCCTGCGTCGGCATGATCCGAATCAGGTGCGAACGGTCGTGGGCCCGCATGCCCACCTCTCAGTCCGGTGTGCCGGACTCCCGTGGCAGCGTGCAGCGTACCCGGCGACATACCACGATAGGTCCATGACGGAGTTACTCAGTGACCGACGCATCGACGAGGCCCTGCGCGAACTGTCCGAATGGCGCCGGATCGACAACGCCATCGAGCGCAGCGCCGAACTGGCGAGCTTCCCGCAAGCCATCGAGGTGGTGAACCGGGTGGCCGAACGCGCGGAGGCGGCGAACCACCATCCGGACATCGACATTCGGTGGCGCACCGTGACTTTCCGCCTCAGCACCCACTCCCACGGCGGGATCACGGAGAAGGACGTCGCGCTCGCCGGTGAGATCGACCACGTGATCTCGGACGTGTGATTCCTACCTTTTCGGGCAACTCTCCTGTGGGCGCCGAACGTTGGCGTGGATGAGAGATCCGACCACCTGGCATCCGAGGGGAGTGCGCGATGAACCGCTTCGTCCGGCGTGCACCGTTCGCGTCGGTGCTGGCGATGCTGATCACCTTCGTGGTGGGCACGGTACAGCCCGCGATCGCGGAGTCCGGCGATTCCGGCCCTCCCCCGGAGAGCGCTCCCACGTCGACGCCGGACGGAGTAATCCAAGCGCTCGTGGTGGGTAGCACCGCCTTCGTGCTGATGCTCGCCACCGCCGCCGCCGTGCTGTACTACACGGCCAAACGGCGACGAGATGAACCTCTGTGACATCGCGGTTACTCTCAGTGCGGTTCTCCGCAGTGTGGCAAGTCACATTGCGGATCTTCCCCACTGAAGGAGTGCGATGTACCGGAACCGTGAACTGGCCGCGGCGGCGGCCTTGCTGCTGGCACTGACCTCGACCGCCTGCTCCGACGGCGGTGACGCCTCGAGCGAGGCCGCCACGCAGTCCACATCGACCGAGTCGACCGCCGCGACGCCCGACGAACTGGGCCAGCTGCGCGAGATGTTCGATGATTACCGGGAGGCGTTGCGAAACGGCGACGGCGAGGCCGCGGCCGAACTGGTCACCACGAGCACGATCGACCACTACGGCGACCTGGCCACGCTGGCCGCGACGGGCGGGCCCGAGGAGATCGGCGAACAAGGTCCCATCGATCGGATGACCGTGGCTCTGCTCCGGCACGACCTCGCCACGGAGGAGATCGAAGCGATGGACGGTGTGGCGCTGTTCACGTACGCCGTGGAGAAGGACGTCATCGACGAATCGACGATCGCGTCACTGGAATTGGACGAGGCCACCGTGGCCGACGACCGAGCCATCGCGACGGTGAAGGGCGAAGGCGCGCCGGAGGGCTCCGAGCTGGCCTTCGTCCGCGAGTCGGACTCGTGGCGACTGGACCTCATCTCGATGATCGAGGTCTCGGACAAGGTCATCGTCGAACTGGCGAAGCAACGCGACGTCGACGAGGACGAACTGGTCCTCCAACTCGCCTCCGCCACCGCGGGCGACACCGTCGAGAAGACGGTCTTCGAACGCCCCTGACGAATCCGAAGCCGCATGGCTGCGGGGCGGCTCCGCTTTACACGAAGTCCCGGAAACGGCCGTAGCCGCCTCGCACCCATGTCCGATCGCGACACCGGCCTCTTCGAGGACACGCGATGAGAAAACCCTCATCGAGCGCTCATCGACGTCCCACGGTCCTCGTCCACCCTGAGGTGAATGACCGTGACCTCCAGTTCCCGCCGGGACCTCGATGTTCTGCTCGGCGACTCAGCGCGAGACCTCGTGGGCGCCGTTCTCGACGCGGCCGCACGAAGTACCGACGACACGGATGCGACGGGTGTGCGCTCGGTGCGGCCCGCGGCGGTGACCGTGCGCCCCTCCGGGGCCACACTCGTCCGCTACGCGGTGGAGTTGAACCGACGGGACGGCTCCGTCGTACGGGAGACCCTCGTCGCCGCGACCGGCTCCCTGATACCCGACGGCGCCGCCGTCGTAGCGGGTGAACTCGACGGCGAACCGATGAAGGTGGGCCTGTGGCGATGGCCGCACGACCCCGCGCTTCCCGCGTTGGCGCACGTCGTCGACCGCGACCGGCTCCGCACCGTGCTGGCGTACGCCGGGATCACGCCCACCGACCGGATCACCGTGCACATCCGCGCGTACCGGCCGGCACGGCGAGCCGTCCTGGCGATCACGGCGGGACCACACCGACTGTTCGCCAAGATCGTTCCCCCAGCGAGCCTGCCCGGGCTGCGCACCCGGCATGAACTGGTCTCGGCGCGGCTTCCGGCGCCTGAGTTGCTGGCCACCACGGACGACGGCCTCGCGCTCATGCCCGCACTTCCGGGCTCCTCGGCGCGGGCGGCCCTGCGGGACGGGCATCGCCTGCCCGACGCGGAGACGCTGGAGGACCTGCTCGACCGCCTGCCCGCCGACCTCACCACGCTGTCCGCGCGGACGGATCACCGACGCCGCGCCCGGCACTACGCGGCCGTACTCGCCCTCACGGCGCTGCCCGAGGAACCGGACCGTTCCCGAGTGGCCGCGCTCGCCGACGCGATCTCCGAAGCCGGCCCCGGAGAACATCCGGTGGTGCCCGTTCACGGTGACTTCTACGACAACCAGCTGCTTCTGCGTGAGGGAACGGTGACGGGGCTGCTCGACATCGACACGGCCGGACCGGGGCATCGCCTCGACGACTGGGCCACGTTCCTGGCGCACCTGGCGGTGCTCGACACGACCACGGCCCGCGGCTGGGCCCGGGCCATCCTCCGCCACGTGGAGACGCGGTTCGCCCCGGACGAACTCCGGCCCCGCGTCGCCTCGGCGGTACTGGGCCTGGCGACCGGCCCGTTCCGCACCCAACGGCCCGACTGGGCCGAACTCACCCGGCACCGCGTCGCCGTGGCCGAACAGTGGCTGAACGATCGATGAGAACGCCCTCATGTGGTTCTTCGGGTGTTCTCACAACCGGCCGCGAGTCTGGATCACGTCGGACAACGACACGGATGTCACGGACGACACGGACACAGTCGAAAGGAACACGACCATGGCAGCACGTCCCAACTGGAAGGTCCTCACGGTCAGTGCCGCGCTCGCGGGGCTCGGCATCACGGGAGCCGGCATCGCGATGGCCGACAGCGACGGGGCGGGGTCCTCGCGGGTCGAGCCAATCGAGGTGAGCGCGGCCCAGGCACCGGCCGACCCCTCCGGCGACAACGCCGACCGCGGAAACGGCAACGCCGGTGGGAAGCAGGACAACGCTCACGCCGACGACAGCCCTGACAACACCCCGGACGACGCTGACGACAGCCCTGACAACACCCC
Source organism: Saccharomonospora sp. (assembly GCF_027317685.1). NCBI lineage: Bacteria > Bacillati > Actinomycetota > Actinomycetes > Pseudonocardiales > Pseudonocardiaceae > Saccharomonospora > Saccharomonospora sp. Next base: position 5,245 of record NZ_DAHVQP010000143.1, on the reverse strand, counting down.
AGACGACACGCCCGATGACGCCGACGACACGCCCGACAACGACTGACGGCAGCTGACAGCGACTTGAAGGATCGGTGACAAGCCTGCCGGACTCCCCTGTCGAGTCCGGCAGGCTTCGTACTTTTCCGGTTCCGCTAGTCGCGTTCCTCCAACCGGTAACCCATACCACGCACCGTGGTGATCCGGTCGGCGCCGAGCTTGCGGCGCAGATAGCGGACATAGACGTCGACGACGTTGGACCCGGGATCGAAGTCGTAGCCCCACACCTGGCTGAGCAGCTGCTCCCGCGACAACACCTGGCCGGGATGCCTCAAAAACGTCTCGGCGAGCGCGAACTCCCGCGCCGACAGATCCACCGTGTCACCGCCCACGTGCGCACGCCGGGTCCGCAGGTCCAGCTGTAGTCCACCGTAGGTGAGCACGGTCGGCTCCGAGGAACGATCGGACATCAGCCGCAACCGCACCCGGGCCAGCAGCTCCTCGAACCGGAACGGCTTGGGCATGTAGTCGTCGGCGCCGCCTTCCAGCCCCGCCACCGTGTCCTGCACGCTGTCTCGCGCCGTCAGGATGACCACGGGGATCGGGCAGCGTTCCGCCCGGAGCTTGCGCAGCACCGTGAACCCGTCCAAGCCGGGCAGCCCGATGTCGAGCACCATGAGGTCGAATGACCCGGTGAGCGCGTACTCGTACGCGGCGTTTCCGTCCTCCACCACCGTCACCGTGAACCCGTTGGCGGTGAGCCCCTTGTCGATGAACGAGGCGATACGGGGTTCGTCCTCGGCGACCAGGATGCGGCTCATCGTCTCCCCTCCGTGTGACGTCCGTGGGGCGGTGCGGCCACGGTAGGGACCTCGACGGTGAACATGGCACCGCGCCCCGGTTCGCTGTCCAACGTGACTCTGCCGCCGTGTGCGACGGCGATCGCCCGCACGATCGACAGGCCCAGGCCCGCGCCGTCCGAACGGCGCCCGGAGCCGCCGCGCGCGAATCGTTCGAAGATCCGCTCACGGTCCTCCTCCGCCACCCCTACCCCGGAGTCCGCGACCCGGAACCGCACGAGTCCGGCACCGTGGTCGGAGCCGAGGACGATCCGTCCGCCGTCCGCCGTGTGGCGGACCGCGTTGTCGGCCAACGCCACCACGGCCTGGGTGATGCGCTGCGGGTCGAGCACCGCTTCCGTTCGGGCGACACCGTCGAGCGCCCAGTCCCGGTCACCGAGGCCGGTGATCTTGTCGAAGATCGCCTCGGTGAGTTCGGCGACGTCGACGGGTTCCGGGTGCAGGAACTCCGGCTGTTCGGAACGGGCGAGCAGCAGCAGGTCCGACACCATGCGGTTCATGCGCCCGAGTTCGTCGTCCACGAGCTCCACCGTGTTCCCCACGTCCTCGGGGTCGGCCGGGTCGAGCACCTCCAGGTGTCCACGGACGATCGTGATCGGTGTCCGCAGCTCGTGGCCCGCATCGTCGACGAACCGGCGTTGCTCGGCCACCGCTCCTTCCACCCGGTCCAGCATCGCGTTCACCGTGTTCACCAGTTCCCCGATCTCGTCCCCGGGGCGGTCGGAGCGCTGCGGAATCCGGCGGGACAGATCCGTGTCGGTGATGGACCGCGCGGTGACCGTGATGTCCCGCAACGGCCTCAGGATGCGCCCGGCCACCACCCAGGCGCCGGCGGCGGCCAACAGGACGGTGCCCACACCCACGCCCAGCATCAGGCGCGCGAGCTCGTTGACGTCCTGACGTTCCTGGTCGGCGAAGTAGGCGGCGACGATCACGCCGTGTCGAGGATCGCCGTCCAGCCGCACCGGCACGGCGAGGTAGCGCACCTTTCCCGCGGCGCTCTCGTAGCGGCCTTCCGTGGGCTCACGCACCGTTGCCACCTGCGCGGTGAAGTTCGGATCGTTCGCCAGCAGCACCGGGGCCTGTTGACGACTCTGGTAGGCGAATTGGCCGTCGACGTAGCCGAGGAACTTCTCGTTGGGGCGGGCGAGGTTGTAGGTGATGGCGACGTTGAGTACCTCGTCCACCCCGCTGAACGGACGTCCCGTGGACGGGTCGATGCCGCTTTCGGTGAGGGTGCCGAACTCCCCGATCTCGCTGCGCAGCGCCTCGTCCATGCGCCTGTTGACGTCGTCGACGGACAACTGCCAGGTCACCAGGGTGAGCAACGCCAGAGCCGCGAGCACCAGCAGCAGCATCCAGCCGATGATGCGGGCGCGAGCCGTGGAGAGCCTGCGCTGCCTGGGTGTCCTAGGTGCCGGGAAGGTGCCGGACGGCGTGGTGTGGGTCGAAGTCGAACTCATCAGTCGTCGCCGTCGTCGTCATCGTCGTCGTCATCGCCGATGTCATCGCGGTCGTCGACGTCGTCGAGCGCGGGCGGCGGGTTGACCATGCCGTCGTCGTCGGCACCGTCGTCATCGTCATCGTCATCGGCACCGTCGTCATCGTCATCGTCGCGGTCGTCGTCGGTACCGGTCGGGGCGGGCGATGGAGTCGACGACGTTTTCGGGGGTGTGGCGGGTGTACTGACGTTGATCGATTTCGGCAGCGGCGTCGCCGGTTCCGAATCGGTGAGCAGCAAAACCGCTGCCAGCGCCACACCCACAACAACCAGCACGGACACGATGGCGAGCGGACGTTTCACCTGGTCGAGTCTAGGCCGCGGTGGATTGGCCCGCCGTGAGAACAAGATGAGAACACTCTCATCCACACTCTCATCCACGCAGCGTTATTCGGTGGCCTTCGTCTCCCCGCTACGGGCAAGATCGACACCCATGTCCGCACCGTCGTTCGCCGAGAAACCGACTCTGCCGGGGCGAAGAGTCCTGTTGCGTCCCGTGACCACCGCCGATGCACCCATGCTCGTGGCGGCCCTGGCCGACCCGGAAGTGCGACGGCTCACCGGCACACACCACGGTCTGGAACCCGGCAAGGAATGGGAACGGGCACGGCACTGGTACGCCACCCGCGCCGACCACACCGACCGGCTCGACCTGGCGATCGTCGAACGGGACAGCGGTGACTGCGTCGGCGAGGCCGTGTTGACCGACCTGGACGTCGACAACCGGTCGTGCGCGTTCCGTATCGCGCTGGCGGGCGGCCACCTGTTCGGACGCGGATACGGCACCGAAGCCACTCACCTACTGCTCGCACACGCCTTCGACACCGTGGGACTGCACAGGGTGGAGTTGGAGGTGTTCGCGTTCAATCCGCGTGCCCGCCGGGTGTACGAGAAGGTGGGGTTCACGTGGGAGGGTACGAAACGCCACGCGCTGTGCTGGGACGGCGAGTGGGTCGACCTGCACGTGATGGGTTTGCTCGCCCACGAGTGGCACGCCCATCGGGGATGTCCCGAGCGGACTCGGTGATCACTCGCGCACGGCCACGAACACGAACTCACGTCCGGGACGATCGGAGGCGCCCCGGACGTCCTCCGCCCGAAACCCCGTGTCCCGTAGAGATCGCTCGATCTCGTCCCGGCCACGGAACCGCAGCGTCGAGTCGGAGACGAGTGTGGTCCCGTCGTTGTCGAACACGTAGGTCCAGCGGAACGACACCAACGGCTCGGCCACGTCCAACACCTGGCACCACGTGCGGACCACGCCCGTACCGGGGATGTCGGTCTCGCTGAAGGTGCGTTCGGGGGTCCAGTCGGTCCACGCGCGTCGCGCCGGGTCACGCGTTTCGAACACCAGCCTCCCGCCCGGTCGCAACGCCGCGTGAATACCACGCAACGTCTCGTGCCAGTCGTCGTCGGTGAGGAACACCTGGGCCACGTTGGCGGTCATGGTGGCGAGATCCACCGCCAACGGGGGCAACGTGGTCGCATCTCCGTGCAGCCATCGCACTTTCTCGGCAAGGGGCTTGCCCCGTGCGATGTCGAGGGACGCGGCGGCCCCACCCTCCTCTACGATGCGGGCATGGAGTGTTTCGCAGCGGGCCGGATCCGTGTCTGAGAGCGGCCCTTTCGGGCCGTGAGTGAAGCCGTCGCATCCGAAACGACGGTTCCTTCTTCACGCTCTCAGCAGAAAAGCTTCCTCCATGGACATCCGTCCGCTCACACCCCGGGACCTCTCGGTCCTTCTCGAGTTGACGATCGACACTTTCGAACCGTTCTACGAGCACTCGTTCCGCCCACTCGTCGGTGACATCGTCTTCACCAACCGGCACGGGAACTGGCGAGAGGACTACCGTCGGCACCTCGCCGGTCTGCATGCTCCGGAAGACGGCCGGTATGCCGCCATCGCCGAAGACGACGAGCGGATCGTGGGATTCATCGGCTGGGTCCTCCAGCCCGCCGAGCGTCACGGCGAGATCGACCTCCTGGCTGTCACGGCCGACAGCCGTCGGCGCGGCGTCGGCAGGGCGCTCGTCGAACACGCGATCGCGCATTTGAAGACCGGCGGCGCGGAGGTCGTCTCCATCGGCACCGGCGGGGATGATTTCTACGCCCCTGCCCGCGCTCTCTACGAGGAACTCGGGTTCACCCCGTTCCCCAACGTCAACTACACGAAGGCGATCTGATCCCCTTGGGGAGGTCGTCGCCGCGCAAGACGGCCCCTCCCCGACCGACATACCGTCCATCACCGGCATCGCATTCCACGATGGCCTTTTAGAGGGGCCTTTAGAGGGCCGCTCGACAGACCTCTCGAGGGAAGAGGTACGGCTGGCGAATCCACATTTGACTACCCGTCGAAACGGAACTCCCCCGGTTCGCGAGGACCCGTGACATCCGGCCGGGTCCATGCGGAAAGTCGGTATGCGGCGTCGGCATAATTGACCGCTCCTGTCGACACACCGATGACCAGGTCGTAAGCATCGTCTTCCGGCGCGTCCAGGTCGACACCGTTGAGCCCGTAGAAGGAGAACACGGCCATCCACCCCAGGCGTTTGTTGCCGTCGATCAGCGGATGGTTGCGCACGATCGACTCCAGCAACACGGCCGCTTTCTCGTGCAGGGACGGATACGCGTCTTGAGCGAACACCGAAGCCCTTGGGCGGTGAGCCGCCGAATCGAGCAGACCGACGTCACGAACCTCGGGCACACCCAGGTCAGCCGCGAGAGTCAGCAGGTCTTCCAGGGTGAGGTACTCCACCGTCACCGGGCGAGGCGGTCGAGCAGGCCGGCGTAACGAGCGCGACCTTCTCGGGACAGCGCCCTCACCCGTTCGTCGCGGACACGCCGGGCCGCGGCCTCGGTGATCGCACGCGCGGCAGCCTCGTGCTTACTGATGCCCTCGGCCCGT
>NZ_DAHVQP010000134.1:0-143662 GCF_027317685.1 Saccharomonospora sp. | reverse complement strand
GATGCCCATGGTGAGGGTGCGGCCGACGACCAGCAGCCAGATCATGCCGGACAGCAGCTTGATCAGCGCCATCACCGACACGGCGGCGGTGCTGGTGGGCAGCAGGGTGGCCAGCGGCTTGGTGACGAAGCTGCTCCACAGAGCGGGGTCCTCGATGCCGCTGGAGATCTTGAACGCCTTGACCCCGAGGATGCCGAGGCCCTCGATGACCACCACGGCCTCGACGAAGTAGGCCTGCGCGAAGTTGGAGCCGGCGAACCGGGACTGGCGGTCGGCACGACGGGGGTGGTTGAGCTGGCGGATGATCGCCAGTGCGATACCGCCCAGCACGGTGCCGAGGCCCAGCAGTTCGAGCAACAGCTGCCACGGCGCCCAGTGCCCGATGATCGGCCAGGCGAAGTGTGGGACGAAGACTTCTCCGTAGGCTTCGAACAGGGCGAGCGAGCCCAACAGGAAGCCCCACATGATCAGCCAGTGCCACGGTCCGACGTGGCGGAACTTGTTCATGCGGGTGTGGGCCGCGAATTCTTTGATCAGGGTGCGCATCCGGGGCCAGAACGGTCCGTTGCGGGTGGAGTCCGGCTGGCCGAGTCGAATGATGCGGACCTGGCGGACTACGCCGGCGATGAACACGTACCAGGCGACGACGCTGACAACAACGCCGATCACGCCCATCGTGATCTGTAGTGCACCCATGTTCGGGGCCTTTCGAGGTCGGGAACTTCGCGGTGGGTTCGAGAAAGGCTAATTCTTCCGTACTGATGAGTAATCTATTGACCTTCCCCCCGTCCCACAGATGTGGTGCACGACTCTAAAAGTACTGGGACGTTCGTTCAGGTATTGTATCAGCCATGAATGCCTACGTCCTGCTGGCAGCCGCGATCGCCGCCGAGGTGACCGGCACGGTGTCGCTGAAATACACCGACGGATTCACCAAACTGCTGCCCTCGGCCGTGGTCGTCGTCAGCTACGGGACGGCCTTCTATCTGATGTCACGCATTCTGAGCCTGGGAATGCCGGTCGGCGTCCTCTACGCCATGTGGTCGGCCGCCGGGGTCGCGCTGGTGGCCGTGATCGGAGCTTTGTTCCTCGGCGAACGAATGAATCCGACCATGATCATCGGGCTCATCCTCGTTATCAGTGGAGTCATCCTGCTGGAACTGGGAGGCGAACATTGAGGCAGCGCGTCGACGGGCGTAAGGCCAGGGGGGAGAAGCGTCGCCAGGAGATCATCGAGGCCACACTGCGGGTCATCGAACGCGACGGGGTCGCGGGCGTCACCCACCGCACGGTGGCCAAGGAGGCCGGTGTCCCGACGACGTCGACCACCTACCACTTCTCGTCGCTCGACGACCTGTTGATTGCCACGCTCATCAGCTGCGCCCGCGACATGGCCACCGAGGTCTACTGGATGATCGACAGGGCGCGGTCACGCGGCAGCAGAGGGGCCGAGGAGGTCGCCAACCTGCTCGCCGAGGCGACCGGGCCGCAGCGGGGCCGCACGATGGCCGAGTACGAGCTGTACCTGCTGGCGGCGCGCCGACCCGAACTGCGCCCCGCCGCGCGACGTTGGCTCGACGTGCTGACCTCGATGGTGCGGCACGACGACGAGGTGGCGTTCCGGGTGTTCCTCGCGGGCATAGACGGGTTGCTCATCCAAGGGCTCATCGATGACGAGCCGCCCACGGCCGAGGAACTGCGGCCCGTGGTGGACTACCTGCTTAAACCGCGCTGATCCAGGGCGGGTCCAACGTGTCGTCGCCCGCGAGTACGCGGGACAGGCGAGCGGCCCCCGCGCGGACATGCCGTTCCAGCTCCGCGTACCTGGTGGCGAACTCGGTGACGGGGAGGGAGAACGCCACCGCCGCGGTCACGCGGTTGTCGGCGTCGAGCACCGGGGCCGATATGCACGCCAGCTCGGGTCGGAACTCCTCGATGTCCCTGGCCACTCCGGAACGTCTGACCTGGCTCAGCTCGCGGTTCAGATCCGAGATCCGCACCCGTGTGCGCTCGGTCAACTTCGGCATGCCCGTGCTCGTGAGGTAGTCGCGGCGTTGTTTGGGGGTCAGTGCCGCCAGCAGCACCTTGCCGAACGCGGTGGCGTGCGCGGCCTCGTGGAACCCGAAGTCGAGCGGGTGGGCGCGGGGATACCGTGGTGAATCCGCGACGGCGGCCACCACGACGTCGGTCTCGCGCAGCACCGTGTAGTACGCGGCGGCCCTGGCCTGCCTGTGCAGGGCGCCCAGTTCCTCCCGCACCATCTCGTCGACGTCGAGTTCGTCGCACAGGCACTGGTAGAGGGCGCCGAGCTTGTAGCCGAGACCGAAGCCGCGACCGTGGCCGAGCCGGACGAGATAGCCCTCGTGCACGAGTGTGTTGAGCAGGTGATAGGTCGTCGAGAGAGTGAACCCGGCTTTGCGCGCGACGGCCTTGGCGCTGACACCGTCCCCCTCGTTCGCGACGATCTCCAGGACTTGTAGGGCGCGTCTGGCCGAGCCGATCAGCCCGCGGGGCTGTGTGCTGCTCACCGACCTACCTCCAGCTGACGAGGCCGCTCGCTAGGTCGCTAAGCATACGGATTCCGCGGGCGGGACCGGGAGAGAATTTCTCGACGAGCGCCGGATGGCGCCGGTCCCGCCCGCGAATCGAGAAGTGTCAGCCCTTGTTCTCGTAGACCGTGGTGAGTGTCGCGCGGGCGAGGGTGCGCCCGAACATGTTGAACCCGAGGAACGCGGGCGTGGCTTCCTCGCCGACCTCCAGCGACTCCACGTCGAGGGCGTGCACGGCGAAGATGTAGCGGTGCGGGCCGTGTCCCGGGGGCGGGGCGGCTCCGACGTACTGTGCGTGGCCGCTGTCGCCCTTGAGGGTCTTGGCGCCTTCCGGCAGTCCGGACCCGGCCGCGTCACCCGCGCCCGTGGGCAGCTCCGTGACCGACGCGGGGATGTTGAACACGGCCCAGTGCCAGAAGCCGCTGCCGGTGGGCGCGTCGGGGTCGAAGCAGGTCACCGCGAAGCTCTTGGCGCCTTCCGGGAAGCCCTCCCACGCCAGGTGTGGGGAACGGTCCTCGCCGCCCGCGCCCATCATGCCGCTGAGCTGGGGGGTGGGCAGCGTCTCGCCTTCGGCGATGTCGTTGCTGCGCAGCGTGAACGACGGTACCGGCGGCAACGAGTCGTAGGGGTTGGGAGCTCGGCCCGCTTGAGTCATGTGCTTCCTCCAGTTCTCCACGCGTGTCGTGGCGACGAGGTTCGGATCGGCTTCAGGTCGGCTTCAGGTTATTGACTCTGGGTAAGGGGCGACCCAGGGGCAGGTTGAGGGGTTTCCCCGATGTTCGCACGGGCTTGCGACCCATAACGTGAGGCAGTGCGGGCGAGTCGCACCGAAGGTCGCACGCATGAGGAGTACCCACAAACCGTCGGCCGTCGATCCGTCGGCGCTGTCGGCGATGTCGTGACCGGTGGGCCCTGCGGCACCACCGCGCCGGGTCTGGTTTTCCCGTGATCGGGAACATCGGGCAGGGGGTTTTCGTTAGCACTGGCAGAAACCTTGAGTGAGATACGCTCAAGTCTGGATTGACGGCCGAGGCCGTGTCCGGATAAAACTTGAGTGAGAGCCACTCAAGTTTGGGTGAGGGGCGAGAACTGCCCCGCCCGACACAGGCATGAAGGCACTTGCTGGCGGGAGCCGAATCCCCGGCCAGTCACAAGGCAGGTAAGCAGGAGGGATAGACAACATGGCGCGTGCAGTCGGCATCGACCTTGGTACGACCAACTCGGTCGTCGCTGTGCTGGAGGGTGGCGAGCCGACGGTCATCGCCAACTCGGAAGGCTCCCGGACCACCCCGTCCGTCGTCGCTTTCGCCAAAAACGGTGAGGTGCTGACGGGACAGCCCGCCAAGAACCAGGCTGTCACCAACGTCGACCGCACCATCCGTTCGGTCAAGCGGCACATGGGCAGCGACTGGAAGACCGATGACATCGACGGCAAGAAGTACACGCCGCAGGAGATCAGCGCCCGTGTGCTGATGAAGCTGAAGCGTGACGCCGAGGAGTACCTCGGTGAGGAAGTCACCGACGCGGTCATCACGGTCCCGGCCTACTTCGAGGACGCGCAGCGGCAGGCCACCAAGGAGGCCGGTCAGATCGCGGGGCTGAACGTGCTCCGGATCGTCAACGAGCCCACGGCCGCCGCGCTGGCCTACGGCCTCGACAAGGGTGAGAAGGAACAGACCATCCTGGTCTTCGACCTCGGTGTCGGTACGTTCGACGTCTCGCTGCTGGAGATCGGTGAGGGCGTCGTCGAGGTGCGGGCCACCAGCGGTGACAACCACCTCGGCGGTGACGACTGGGACCAGCGCATCGTCGACTGGCTGGTGGAGAAGTTCAAGGCCTCCCACGGCATCGACCTGACCAAGGACAAGATGGCGCTCCAGCGGATCAAGGAAGCCGCTGAGAAGGCCAAGATCGAGCTGTCCAGCTCCACCACGGCGAACATCAACCTGCCCTACATCACGGTCGACGCGGACAAGAACCCGCTGTTCCTCGACGAGACGCTGACGCGTGCCGAGTTCCAGCGGATCACCTCCGACCTGTTGGAGCGCACCAAGGCTCCGTTCAACAGCGTGGTCCGCGACGCGGGTATCTCGGTCTCCGACATCGACCACGTCGTGCTGGTGGGTGGTTCCACGCGGATGCCCGCGGTGACCGACCTGGTCAAGGAGCTCACCGGGGGCAAGGAGCCCAACAAGGGCGTCAACCCGGACGAGGTCGTCTCCGTCGGCGCCGCGCTGCAGGCCGGTGTGCTCAAGGGCGAGGTGAAGGACGTCCTGCTGCTGGACGTCACGCCGCTGTCGCTGGGCATCGAGACCAAGGGCGGTGTGTTCACCAAGCTCATCGAGCGCAACACCACCATCCCGACCAAGCGGTCGGAGATCTTCTCCACGGCGGAGGACAACCAGCCGTCGGTGCAGATCCAGGTGTTCCAGGGTGAGCGTGAGATCGCGGCCCACAACAAGAAGCTCGGCATGTTCGAGCTGACCGGCATCCCGCCGGCGCCGCGTGGTGTGCCGCAGATCGAGGTCACCTTCGACATCGACGCCAACGGCATCGTGCACGTCACGGCGAAGGACCTCGGCACCAACAAGGAACAGTCGATGACCATCACCGGTGGCTCCGCGCTGCCGCAGGAGGACATCGACCGGATGATCAAGGACGCCGAGGCGCACGCGGAGGAGGACCGCAAGCGTCGCGAGGAGGCCGAGACCCGCAACCAGGCTGAGACGCTGGTCTACCAGACCGAGAAGTTCGTTAAGGACAACGACGACAAGCTGCCCGAGGAACTGAAGGGCAAGGTCAAGACCGCGATCGACGAGGCCAACGAGGCGCTGAAGGGCACCGACACCGGCAAGATCAAGGAAGCCATGGAGAAGTTGAACTCGGCTTCCCAGGAGCTGGCCACCGCCCTCTACGCCAACACGGGTGCTCAGGGCGGCGATGGTGCCGCGGGCGCTGCGGGTGCCACGGGTGCCGAGGGCGGCGCGGCGTCCGACAGCTCCTCGGCCAAGGCCGACGACGTTGTTGATGCCGAGATCGTTGACGAGGACGACAAGAAGTGACCGAGCACCAGGCTGAGCGAGACGAGAGGCAGGAGGAGCCGGTGGTCGTGCGCGATCGTCGAAAGATCGACCCCGAGACGGGCGAGCTTCGGCAGGAGCGCAACGGCGCCGCGGGCGAGTCGGAAGAGGCCCAGGAGGTGCCCGCCGCGGAAGCCTCGCAGGCGGACACCTCCGGTCCCGGGGCGACGTCCGCAGCCGAAGGCGCTGAGGCCACTGAATCCACCGAGGGCGACGGCTCCGCCGAGAACGCGGCTGCCGTGCAGGAGCTGCAGAAGCAGCTCGACGAGCGCACCGCCGATCTGCAGCGGGTGCAGGCCGAGTACGCCAACTACCGCCGGCGAGTCGACCGCGAACGTGAGGAGATGGCCGTCGGTGGCAAGGCGGCTCTGCTGAACGAGCTGCTTCCCCTGTTGGACGACCTGGAGCGCGCCGAGGCGCACGGCGACCTCACCGGCGCGTTCAAGGCCGTGGCCGACAAGTTGGTGGGGGTGCTGGAGAAGACGGGGCTCGAACCGTTCGGCAAGGAGGGGGACCCCTTCGACCCGAGCGTGCACGAGGCCGTGCAGCACAGCACCTCGCCCGACGTGGACGGGCCCACCGTCACCACGGTGTTGCGTCGCGGCTACCGGTTCGGCGAGCGTGTGCTGCGTGCCGCGCTCGTGGGGGTCACCGACCACGAGCCGGCGGCCGCGTCGGAGTCGGCCGCTGCGTCCGATGAGGGCGATACCGGCGAGGCCGGGGAGTCGGTCGATCCGCCCGGAGATGGCGGAACGTCGGTCGACGCCGATGAGAACACGCGCTGACGAGTCGAGGAGAGGAGGGGACGCCCGATGAGCGCTAGGGAATGGATCGAGAAGGATTACTACCGCGAGTTGGGCGTCTCCCCCGACGCCTCCGCCGAAGAGATCAAGAAGGCATACCGCAAACTTGCCAGGGAGAACCACCCGGACGCCAACCCGGGTAACGCCGAGGCCGAGAGGAAGTTCAAGGCCGTCTCCGAGGCCTACGTCGTGTTGTCGGACCCGGAGAAACGCAAGGAGTACGACGAGACACGCAGGCTGTTCGGCTCCGGGGGTCCTGGTGGCTTCAACTTCCCCGGGGGCGGTGGAGCCGGTGGAGCAGGCGGCTTCGACTTCAGCGACATCTTCGGTCAGACGCCGGGCGGCGGTTTCGGCGGTCTCGGGGACATGCTCGGCAATCTGTTCGGGCGCCGGGGGGGTGCGACGTCGACCGCGCGGGGGCAGCGGGGAGCCGATGTGGAGACCGACGTCCGCATCGACTTCGTCGAGGCCGTCCGGGGCGCGACGTTGCCGCTGCGCTTGTCGAGTCCCGCCACCTGCGGCACGTGCGGTGGTAACGGCGCTCGGCCGGGAACGCAGCCACGCACGTGTCCGACGTGCGCCGGTATCGGTCTGGTGAACCGCAGCCAGGGCGCATTCGCGTTCTCGGAACCGTGCCGTGACTGCCGCGGTCAGGGGACCCGGATCGACGACCCGTGTCCGGAGTGCGCCGGTGAGGGCATCAGCACGCGCACGAGGACACTCACGGTGCGTATTCCCGCTGGGGTGGACGACAACCAGCGCATCAGGTTGGCCGGACAGGGCGAGCCCGGCCGAGGCGGCGCGCCCGCGGGCGACCTGTACGTCCGGGTACATGTCAACCCGCATCCGGTGTTCGGTCGTTCCGGCAACGACCTGACCATCACGTTGCCGGTGGAGTTCTCCGAACTCGCGTTGGGCGCGACGGTCACGGTGCCGACGCTGGAGGACAAGGTGACGGTGAAGATCCCGCCCGGCACGGCGAACGGCCGGGTGCTGCGCGTGCGCGGCAAGGGCATCACCAAACGGGACGGCACGCAGGGCGATCTTCTCGTCAAACTGCAGGTTGCGGTGCCTTCTAAACTGGACGACAAGGCCGCACAGGCACTACGAAGCTATGCCGACTCGGTCGCGACACACGATCCGCGACCGGAGATCACCGCGCTGTTGCGAGACAGGGAGTGAGGCTGGCGATGTTCGGTTCGGGTCTACCTGGTGGATTGCCCCACGGAGCTGACGAGGACACGCCGGTCTTCGTGATCTCGGTGGCGGCGCAGTTGTCGGGACTGCACGCGCAGACGTTGCGGTCGTACGACAGGCAGGGGTTGGTGAGCCCGGGCCGGACACCCGGCGGTGGACGGCGCTACTCCATGCGTGACATCGCGCAGTTGCGCGAAGTGCAGCGGTTGTCGCAGGAGGAGGGCGTCAACCTCGCCGGTATCAAGCGGATCATCGAGCTAGAGAACCAGGTCGGTGAGCTGCAGCAGCGGGTGGACGAGCTGACCGAGGAACTCGCCGCGGCGTACGCGGCGGCGGAACAGGCCGCCGCCGCTGTGCACGCGTCCTACCGCAAGGAGCTCGTCCCCGTCCGCAGCCAGAACGCCCTGGTGGTGTGGCGCCCCAGCCGGCGACGTTGACGGAGTCGACTTCGCGGGAGCGGCTCGTCGCAGTGACGAGCCGCCGCGTCGGTGGCTACGCCGCCAGGAACGGGTCGTAGCTGATCTGGCTCGGGTGGACACCCACGTGTACGAGGGCGGCCACGGTCTCCTCGATCATGGCGGGAGGACCGGACACCAGGATGTCGTGTTCCTCCCAGGCTCCCCAGCGCGTCACGGCCTGGGCGAGCGTGCCCCCCTCGACGCCGGGCACGGATCCCGCGTCCTCGACCACCGGCCACACCGTCAGCCACGGATTGGCGGCGGCGAACGACCGCAGCTGGTCGAGCGCGTAGAGGTCGTCCCAATAGCGGGCGCCGTAGAAAAATGTGACTTCGGGGTTGTCCACCCACCGCCCCAAATCGTCCACAATGGCCTGTAGGGGGGCCACGCCGGTGCCGCCCGCGATCATCAGCACCGGTCGTCCCGATTCCCTGTCCACGCCGAGTCGTCCCATCGGCGCGCCGAACGTCCACACGTCACCGGGTTGCGTGTGGCCGACGATGGCCCGGGACACCCAGCCTCCGTCGATGGCGCGGACGTGGAACTCCAGCGAGCCGTCGGGTCTCGGGGCGTTGGCCGGTGACAGGTCCCGCCACAGCCGTGGCCGCTGGGGCACGGCGACGCTGAGGTACTGCCCGGCACGGTACGGGATCTTCTCGTCCGGTTCCACCCGCACCAGCGCCAGGTCCCAGCTGAGCCTGTGGTGTTCGGTGACCGTGCCGACCCAGTACGGCGGTTCGACGGCTTCGGCGTCGGCTTCCTCCGCGGCTTCCTGCATCGCCCGGGCCACGAGTGTGTACGCCTCCGCCCACGCACGCTCCACTTCGGGCGTCCACGCGGGTCCGAGGCAGTACTTGAGTGAGCCGAGCAAAGCGGTGCCCACAGCCTCGTAGTGGGCCGCTTGGAGGCCGAACTTGCGGTGGTCCCGGCCGAGTTGTCTGAGCACGGGAACCAGGTCGTCGGGCCGGTTCACCAGCCGCAGCACGCGGATCAGGGCGCGGACCACGCGCCCGTTCTCCGCCTGGAGGGTCACCGGGAAGAAGTCCCGTGCCGACGGTGCGAGTGTGAACAGCAGCTGGTAGAACTGCTGCGTGATCTCGTCGGCGTAGGGTCGGGCGAGTCGCCAACTGTTCTCGATGTGTTCCACCAAAGCGTTGACGGCCGGTGGCGTCTCCCGGGGCGGGGCGAGCAGGGGGATCGGGCTGATCCTCGTCTCCGTCATCAGCCCGCCTCACAGTGCTCACAGAGTCCGCGCTGTCCGCGCTGAACGCGCTTTGTCCGCGCTGAACGCAGGTAGCACGCACTGCCACGCAACACCTTGGCTCCCTTGTCCTGAAGTGATCGTCCTGAGTGAGTCGTCGACCGATGTATGCACGATAGATCGTGGGCGGTACGGAAGAGGTGTGGAAACGGGAAGCGACCTCGGGTTCGTTCTCGGGTGGGTGGCCTTCGGAGGTGTGTCCCGGTCGGCGGCACTCGCGCCGCGTCGCTTCGCGGCGGAGTTTCTTCGCGGAGTTCTTCGCCGGGTCGGCCCTTCGGAGCTTCCGAAAATCTTGCGTCCTCGCGGACGGCCGGACCGGTGAGGACGGCGGGCGTGACTCGGCATCCGACTCCGGGAAGGTGACCGTGACGAGTGTCACTTTACGCTGTTTGTCCTCGTAGTCGTCAGATCACCCGGCCGCGCCGAAATTGAGTGGAACACGCTCAACTTTTCTGACGTTATCCATATCGAAGAGGGTCTTCGAGTGCGGCGGAAGGTGAGGGATGGACGCTTTCAATCCGACCACGAAAACGCAGCAGGCGATCTCGTCGGCGGCGCAGGCCGCCACCATGGCGGGCAACCCGGAGATCTCGCCCGCGCATCTGCTGGGGGCGTTGCTGTCCCAGGGCGACGGGTTGGCCTCTCCTCTGCTCACCGCGGCGGGGGCCGATCCCGACGTCGTCCGCAAGGAATTGGAGCCGATCATCTCGGCTCTGCCGTCGGCCACGGGAGCCACCGTTTCATCACCGCAGTTCGACACGCACGCGGTGAAGTCGTTGACCCACGCCCAGAAGCTGGCGACGGAGATGGGCGACGAGTACGTCTCCACCGAGCACGTCCTCGTCGGACTGGCCGCCGAGGGCGGCCCGGTCTCGAACCTGCTCAAGCGGCAGGGAGCCACTCCGGAGGCGCTGCGGGAGGCGTTCACCAAGGTCCGCGGCTCGGCGCGGGTCACCACACCGGACCCCGAAGGCACGTATCAGGCCCTGGAGAAGTACGGCGTCGACCTCACCGAGCGGGCCCGGGCCGGTGAGCTGGACCCGGTGATCGGCAGGGACAGCGAGATCCGCCGGGTCGTGCAGGTGTTGTCGCGGCGTACCAAGAACAACCCCGTGCTCATCGGTGAGCCCGGTGTCGGCAAGACTGCCATCGTGGAGGGGCTCGCGCAGCGCATCGTGGCCGGTGACGTGCCCGAATCGCTGCGGGGCAAGCGTGTGGTGGCGCTCGACGTCGGGGCGATGGTGGCGGGCGCGAAGTACCGCGGTGAGTTCGAGGAGCGGCTCAAGGCCGTGCTGAAGGAGATCAAGGACTCCGACGGGCAGGTCGTCACGTTCATCGACGAGCTGCACACGATCGTCGGTGCGGGTGCGACCGGTGCCGGGGACTCCTCACTCGACGCGGGCAACATGATCAAGCCGATGCTGGCGCGCGGTGAGCTGCGCATGGTCGGTGCGACGACGCTCGACGAGTACCGCGAACACATCGAGAAGGACGCCGCACTGGAACGGCGGTTCCAGCAGGTGTTCGTCGGGGAGCCGTCGGTGGAGGACGCCGTGGGCATCCTGCGCGGGCTCAAGGAGCGGTACGAGGTGCACCACGGTGTGCGCATCACCGACGCCGCGCTGGTGGCGGCGGCGACGCTGTCCGACCGCTACATCACCGCCCGCTTCCTGCCCGACAAGGCCATCGACCTGGTGGACGAGGCCGCTTCCCGGCTGCGCATGGAGATCGACTCGCGTCCCGTCGAGATCGACGAGGTGGAGCGGGCCGTGCGCCGCATGGAGATCGAGGAAATGGCGTTGTCCAAGGAGAACGACCCGGCCTCGCGGGAGCGGTTGGAGGCGTTGCGCGCCGAGCTGGCCGAGAAGCGTGAGGAGTTGAACGCGCTCACGGCCCGGTGGCAGAACGAGAAGGGTGCCATCGAACGTGTCCGCGAGCTGAAGGAACAGCTCGAACAGCTGCGTGGCGAGGCGGACAGGGCCGAGCGGGACGCCGACCTCGGCAGGGCGGCCGAGTTGCGGTACGGCCGCATCCCCGCGCTGGAGAAGGAACTGGAGGAAGCCACCCGCGCCACCGAGACGAACGCGTCCGGCGACCGCATGTCCGACGTGATGTTGAAGGAGGAGGTCGGCGCTGACGACGTCGCGGACGTGGTGAGCGCGTGGACCGGTATCCCGGCCGGTCGGCTGCTGGAGGGCGAGACCGGCAAGCTCCTGCGCATGGAGGAGGAGCTTGCCCATCGGGTCGTTGGCCAGGACGACGCCGTGAAGGTGGTCTCCGACGCGGTGCGGCGGGCCCGCGCCGGGGTCTCCGACCCGGACCGGCCCACGGGATCGTTCCTGTTCCTCGGCCCCACGGGTGTCGGCAAGACCGAGCTGGCGAAGGCGCTGGCCGAGTTCCTGTTCGACGACGAGCGCGCGATGCTGCGCATCGACATGAGCGAGTACAGCGAGAAGCACTCGGTGGCCAGGCTCGTGGGCGCGCCACCCGGCTACGTCGGCTACGACCAGGGTGGTCAGCTCACTGAGTCGGTGCGCAGGCGGCCGTACTCGGTGGTGCTGCTGGACGAGGTGGAGAAGGCGCACCCGGATGTGTTCGACGTGCTGTTGCAGGTGCTCGACGACGGCAGGCTCACCGACGGCCAGGGCCGTACGGTGGACTTCCGCAACACGATCCTGGTGCTCACCTCCAACCTCGGCTCGCAGGTCATCGCCGATCCCACGCTGTCCGAACAGCAGCGCAAGGACTCGGTGATGGCGGTCGTGCAGCAACACTTCAAGCCGGAGTTCCTCAACCGGCTCGACGACATCGTGGTGTTCCACGCGCTCGACACCGAACACCTCGGCGCTATCGTGGACATCCAGGTCGGACGGTTGGCGAAGCGGCTGTCCCAGCGCAGGTTGACGCTCGACGTCACGCCGGCGGCTCGCGAGTGGCTGGCGATGAACGGCTACGACCCGATCTACGGTGCTCGTCCGTTGCGCAGGCTGGTGCAGTCGGCGATCGGTGACGAACTGGCCAGGAAACTGCTGGCCGGGGAGATCAAGGACGGGGACACCGTGCGGGTCGACGCCCCGGAATCCGACGCCGCCGCCAAGGTGCTGCGGGTCTTCCGAGCCGAGTGATCGAAGAATGCTTCGAACGGGTAAGCCCGACACGGCCCGGTGATCTTGGCAGGCGGGCCGTGCGGGCTACCCTGTATCGCCGTGGGTATTCCAGCGTGGATCTGGTTCGTCATCGCCGCCGTCGCCGCGGTGGCCGGGCTCGTCTTGCTCACCGCGGACAGAGCCAGGGAGAGTTCCCGTAATCGAGAGCGAGCACGCTGGGCCGAGCTACGCGGCTGGCAGTACGTCGAGGAGGACGAGCGGCTACCCCGTCAGTGGACGGGCGGTGCGATCGGCTACTTCGGTGCCCAGAGCGCGGTGAACGTCGTGGCCGGGTCCACGTTCACCTCCGACGGTCGGCGTCCGGTGTTCGTGTTCGACATCGAGGCCGACAACGTGATCCCGGCGGTCATCGTCGCAGTGCGCTGTAATCGGGTGCATCCGGTTCTGTTGGAACTGTGGCTGGCGAGTGTGCCGTTCCAGCGGGCGGAGATGCCGGAGCTGCTGGGGCCGGTGGGGCAGCGTTACGCCTTCGCCGACGACCTGACCACGGCCCGCGCCATCATCGACCAGGATCTGGTGGCCGCCGCCGATTCGCTGGGCGGAGACGTGGGTGTCGCGTGGCTGGAGGACGAGTGGGTACTCGCCAGCGTCGCGCCGAACGTGGGCCCGTCGCGGTTGGAACGTCTGCTGCGCGACCTCGGTGAGATCGCCGACATCGTGGACCCGTTCGACGAGGAGGAGGACTCGGTCCCGCGCCTGTCGGTCGTCGAGTCCACTGACGACGGGTCCTAGCCGAGTTCGAGGGTGCCGGACAGGTGCACCGGCTCGTCGAACGGCGGTTCGTCGGGATAGGTGACCGGTGCGGTCTCCGTGCGGGACTGTCCGATGGGTGCGTGCCACGGTCCGGCGTCCTCGAAGGGCTCGGTGTCCTCGAAGGTCGTGACGTCTCCGAACGCCTCTGTGCCTTCGAAGGTCTCGGTGTTCGAGTCTTTCGTGAAGTCCTCCGGGGAATCGTCGAGGAACTCGGCGCCGGAGAGGTCGAGAGTCCCCGTGAACCGGCCTCCGTCCTGAATCGACAATTCCCGGTAGATCAAGGTGTGCGGTACGAGTTGGGAGCCCGCTTCGAAGCCCTTGGCGTAGGAGGCGGCGTCCACGCCCGATTCGGAGCCACCGGTGCTCGGTAAGCCGCCAAAGTGACCGGCTTCTTCGGCCTCCAGGGCCTCCGTGAAGCCGCGAACGAACGACAGGTAGTCGATGGCACCGTTTTCCATGTGGCTTCGTTTTCCCGGTCGTGTGAGCCCGCGGTAACTCCTGCTCGAAGATACTGCCTGTCCCCGTGAACTGATCGTGAGGGCGGTACCTTGGGAACATGCCAGTGGCACTGATCACCGGAGCGACCGCCGGAATCGGGGCGGCGTTCGCGGACGAACTCGCCGCCGAACGGTACGACCTCGTGCTGGTCGCGCGGAACGAGGGCAGACTCGCCGAGCACGCCGAGCGGCTGCGTACCCGCTACGGGGTGGACGTCGAGACGCTGCCCGCCGACCTGTCGGACAGGGACGGCATGGCGGCGGTCGAACGGCGGTTGGCCGACCCGGGAGTGGACCTGCTGGTCAACAACGCCGGGTTGGGACTCGGCGGTGAACTGTGGACCGCTTCCGTGGAGCAGCTGCAGTACCAGCTCGACGTCAACGTGACGGCGGTGCTGCGGTTGACGAGGGCCGCGCTGCCGGTCATGCGTGAGCGACGTTCCGGCGCGATCATCAACGTGTCCAGCGTGGCCGCGTTCTTCTCCGGCCGGGGCTCGACGTACACGGCGACCAAGGCGTGGGTGACGTCGTTCTCCGATGGTCTGGCCTCATCGCTGCACGGCTCGGGCGTGCGCGTGATGGCGCTGTGCCCCGGGTTCACGCACACCGAGTTCCACGCCCGCGCGGGGCTGGAGAAATCGGGCCCGAAGGCGTTCTGGTTGCCCCCGGAACGAGTGGTGAAGGAGGCGCTGGCCGACCTGCGGCGAGGACGCGTCGTCTCGGTGCCGAGCAAGCGGTACAAGGCCGTGGTCGCCATCGGGCGGTTGCTGCCGAGGGAGTTGGTGCGCAGGCTCAGCGGGCGGTTCGCGGAAGGCGACCGAACCTGAGGCGGCCCCTTGTCGGGAAGCCGGTCGTGTCAGACTTGGTTTCTGTGGCGACACCTTCCCCTTCCCTCGACCGAGCAGCGAAGATCGAATTGGCTCGGTTGGTCACTGAGCTCTGTGTGGTGCACGGCAAGGTCACCTTGGCTTCCGGTGCCGAAGCCGACTACTACATCGATTTGCGGCGGGCCACCCTGCATCACGGGGCGGCTCCCCTGATCGGCAAGTTGTTGCGTCAGCTCACCTCTGACTGGGACTACGTAGCTGTCGGTGGGCTGACCCTCGGCGCCGATCCCGTAGCCACCGCCATGCTGCATTCCGCCGCGGCCGACGGTGTCGTGTTGGACGCGTTCGTGGTGCGCAAGTCATTCAAGGAGCACGGCATGCAGCGGCGCATCGAGGGCATGGAGGTGGCCGGGCAGCGGGTACTCGCGGTCGAGGACACCTCCACGACCGGGGGCAGTGTGCTCACCGCCGTCGACGCGCTACGGGAGGCCGGCGCGACCGTGGTCGGTGTGGCCACGGTGGTGGACAGGGCGACGGGGGCCAAGGAGGCCATCGAAGCCCGGGGTCTGCCCTACCGGTACCTCCTCGACCTGGACGATCTCGGGCTCACCTGACCTTTCGTCCGATTCGTCGGTCGATTTCCGGTCCATCGGGTGTCTGTTCGGAGTACCGTTGCCCTGTTTTTCCCGGGTAACGACACGGACAGGTGAACGATGCTGGAGTTGCTGACGGCGCTGACGACCGGGATTCATTTCCTGGCTCTGCTCTACATCGGCCTCGGCGGGTTCCTTGCTTGGTACTGGCCGAGGTCGATTTTCGTGCACGTCTTCTTCGCGCTGTGGGGCGTGGCGGTCAACGTGCTGCCGTTGTCGTGCCCGTTGACGGAGTTGGAGGACCGGCTGCGGGAGCTGCGAGGACTCGGACCTTTGCCGGGCGGGTTCAACGAGTACTACATCTACGGCACGTTGTTCCCCCGCGAGCTGCTTCCCGTCGTGGGGATCGGCGCGCTGGCGCTCGTGGTGTTCTCGTATGTGGGCGCCTACGTGCGCTGGCACGTCCGGCAGAGGGAGCCGAGGGCTTCGGAGGCGACGGCGGAGTGAACGACCGGGCGAGCCGGGAACCGGGGGTGAACGACCGGGCGGACTCGGGACGGACGATCGTCAGGACGGGGTTTCGATCCGGGGGACCTGCGCGGAGCCGCCGGCGGGTGTGCTCGCTCCGTCCTCACCGTGTCCGTTCCTGATGTGTCCGCCGTTTTCGACGTGGTTGTCGTTCTTGCCGTTCCTGCCGTTCGGGATGGCGGCGGCGGTCGGGGGAAGGGGTGCCTGCTCGTCCACCAACACTCCACGTTGGTGGTTGACCCTCTCGGCCTCCTGGATGGCGAGCGCGCGTGCCAGCTCGGTGATCTGCTGGGTGGTCCCACGGAAGCGCAGGTAGGTGTTCAGCATGCCGAACACGAACGCCACCACGAGCAGGTACAGCAGCAGGTCCGCTCCACGCCCGATGCCGAGCTGGTGGGCGACCCATGTCGTGTGACTGGGGAACAGGACTGCGTAGGCGTTCAAGGCGAGGAAGAAGAAGAAACCGATGCGCTTGCTCGCCTGCATGCGGACGTTGTGTTTGCGGCTGACGAAGTAGAGGAAGATGCCGCCGACCGCAGCCAGTAGTACGACCTGAGCCAGCATTGACGAATTCACCCCCGGTCGCGCAGTGACAGATCGAACAGGATGTTTACCCCGTTGACCAACGACTGACCCTTGCTCTTGGAGTAGTCGGTGTACAGGATCCGCACGGGGATCTCGCGGACACGGATGTTGTTCTGAGCGAGGAACGTCACGATCTCCGAGGCGTGAGCCATCCCGTTCATGCTGATACGCATCCGTTCGGCGACCGAGCGGGTGAGTACCCGTAGGCCGTTGTGGGCGTCGGTGAGCCGGAGCTTGCGGACGTTGGGGCTGAGTGCGACCGCGGTACGCAAAGCCACCCGTTTGAGCCACGGCACCTGACCGGACTTCTCGAGGAACCGGGAGCCTAGAACCGCGTCCGCGTCCCCCGCCCGGGCGACCTCGATCATCCGCTCCGCGTCACTGACCTGGTGTTGACCGTCGGCGTCGAACGTCACGAAGTACTCGGCGCCCGACCGGGCCAGCGCGTAGGACAGTCCGGTCTGCAGCGCCGCTCCCTGCCCGAGGTTGATCGGGTGTCGTACCAGGTGAGCCCCCGTGCCGGCGATCTTGTCGGCGGAGTCGTCGCCTGAGCCGTCGTCCACGCACACCACGTTCGGGAAGGTCTCGAGTACGTGTTCCACCACGTCGGCGATCACCTGGCCTTCGTTGTAGACCGGAATGACCACCCAGACGTCTTCGTAGCTCATCTGGTTCTCCCGAGTGGCGAGACGCGAAAATTCATGGTAACAGGCTGTCCATTGACAAAACCCCGGACGCGTGCTCGACGGGCTCGCGACCGGGGTTGACCAGCAGTTTTTCGTCCGGGGTGCGGTGCGTGCGGATGTAGTCGACGGTGCGGCGCACCCCTTCTTCCAGCTCCACCTTTGGCCGCCAGCCCAGTTCGCGCTGGGCGGCACGCGAGTCCAGCGCGGACTTCCGCAGGTCACCGAGCCGGGCAGGGGCGAACCGGGGGTTGTCGGCGGCTCCGGCCGCGGTGGCCACCAACCGGTGCAGGTCCCGGTCGGAGGTCTGTATTCCGGTGCCGATGTTGAACCGTTTGCCACTGCCGCGTTCGCCCGCGGCCGCGATGAACGCGGACACCACGTCGTGCACGTAGACGTAGTCGCGGGTGTTGCCGCCGTCGCCGAAGACGGTGGTCGGACCTCCGCTGAGTAGCGCGTCGGCGAAGATCGCCACCACGCCCGCCTCGCCGTGTGGGTCCTGACGTGGTCCGTACACGTTCGCCAGCGCCAGGGTGGTGTAGTCCAGCCCGTACAGGCTGCGATACGTGCCGAGGTAGACCTCGCCGGAGATCTTGCTGGCGGCGTAGGGCGACTTCGGGTCGAGTGGGGCTTCCTCGGAGACCGGTAGGCGTTCGGGGGCGCCGTAGATGGAGCCGCCGGACGAGGAGTAGACGATCTTGCGGACGTCGGCCTTCCGGGCCGCTTCGAGGACGTTGAGTGTGCCCAGCACGTTCTGCTGGGCGTCCACCAACGGGTCGGTGACGCTGTTACGCACGCTGATCTGCGCGGCCAAGTGGAAGATGACCTCCGGCGCGGCCGCCTCCACCACGTCGACCAGCTCACGTGCTGTGATGTCCGTCTCGTGCAGGGTCATCCTGCCGGTGGCTTGCGCATCGACCAGGTTTTCACGCCGACCGCGGCTGAAGTCGTCGACGACGTGCACGTCGTGTCCATCGGCCAGCAACCGGTCGACCAGGGTGGACCCGATGAAACCGGCTCCTCCGGTGACAAGTGCCCGCACTCGATTCCTCTCGACAAGACTCGTGTCGCACCGTTGTTCTCCGCGTGATCACGAGGAGCATCACCGGGCGGAGGGAAGCGCCGTCGGAGAGTGTACGCCGTATGAGTGACCTACTGGCGTGGTACCCGAGAGCCCGATGATCGCAGACGGTACGGAGGTGGTCAGGGGCGCGAAGTCCGCGCCCCACGGTGTGATTAGGCTGCGTTTTGACATCTCACACATCTCACCCACGCCTGTGCCACAGAAGGGGACGGTCTTTCGTGAAGATCGCGGTCATCGCCCTGGGGAAGATTGGGCTTCCGCTCGCCGTTCAGTTCGCCTCGAAAGGCCATGAGGTCGTGGGCGTCGATGTGAATGCCGATGTCGTCGAGCAGGTCAATCGTGCGGTCGAACCGTTTCCCGGTGAGGCGCGGCTGCAGGAGAAACTCAGCGAGTTGGTGCCCTCGGGCGCGCTGCGCGCCACCACCGACTACGGCGACGCGGTCCCCGGTGCGGACGCGGTGGTCGTGGTCGTGCCTTTGTTCGTGGACGAGGAGGCCCGTCCGGACTTCGCGTGGATGGACGCCGCGACGGAGGAACTGGGCCGCCACCTGACCGAGGGCACCCTGGTTTCCTACGAGACCACGCTGCCTGTCGGCACCACACGCAACCGCTGGAAGCCCACGTTGGAGAAGCTCTCCGGGCTCAAGGAGGGCACCGACTTCCACGTGGTCTTCTCGCCGGAACGTGTGCTCACCGGTCGGGTGTTCGAGGACCTGCGCAAATACCCGAAGCTCATCGGTGGGTTGTCCTCCGAGGGCGCGCGCTGGGCGATCGAGTTCTACGAGGCCGTGTTGGACTTCGACGACCGTCCGGACCTCTCTCGCCCGAACGGCGTGTGGGACCTGGGGTCGGCGGAGGCCAGCGAGCTGGCCAAGCTGGCGGAGACCACGTACCGGGACGTCAACATCGGCCTGGCGAACCAGTTCGCTCGTTACGCCGCCACGGTCGGTATCGACGTCTACCAAGTCATCGAGGCGGCCAACTCCCAGCCGTACAGCCACATCCACCAACCGGGTATCGCCGTCGGCGGGCATTGCATCCCGGTCTACCCGCGGCTGTACTTGTGGAACGACCCGGAGGCGAGCGTCGTGCGCGCGGCTAGGGCGACCAACGCGGGCATGCCCGAGTACACGATCGGGCTGTTGGAGGGCGCGCACGGTGACTTGAGCGGTGCCCGGGTCGTCGTGCTCGGCGCCTCTTACCGCGGCGGTGTGAAGGAGACGGCGTTCTCCGGTGTCTTCGCCACTGTGGAGGCACTGCGTTCGCGCGGCGCGACGGCTCTGGTGCACGACCCGATGTTCTCGGACGAAGAACTGCGTGGGTTCGGTTTCGAGCCTTACCATCTGGGAGAAGAGGTCGACGCCGCCGTGGTCCAGGCCGATCACCGTGAATACGCCGAGATCGGGCCGGACGACCTGCCCGGTGTCCGGACCTTCGTCGACGGTCGCCGGGTGAGTTCCGCCGACCGCTGGCCCGGCGTCACCTACCGGGTGATCGGCAAGGCGTAGTGAGCATCCACCGCGATCGATGAAATGAGCAGCATGTCGTTCATTGCCGCCGGAGCCGACGTGGCGGAGACCGCGAAGCTCGGCAAGGGAACCAAGATCTGGCACCTGGCACAGGTGCGTGAGGACGCCGAGCTGGGCGAGAACTGCATCGTCGGGCGCGGCGCCTACATCGGCACCGGGGTCCGGGTCGGGGACAACTGCAAGATCCAGAATCTTGCGTTGGTCTACGAGCCCGCCGAGCTGGCTGCGGGGGTGTTCATCGGGCCCGCCGTGGTGCTGACGAACGACACCTACCCGCGCGCGGTCAACCCCGACGGCAGCCTGAAGAGCGCCTCCGATTGGGACGCCGTCGGCGTCACCGTCGACGAGGGAGCCTCGATCGGTGCCCGCGCCGTGTGTGTGGCTCCGGTTCGGATCGGCCGATGGGCCACGGTGGCGGCGGGTGCCGTGGTGACCAAGGACGTGCCCGACTTCGGCCTCGTGGCGGGCGTGCCCGCGCGCCGGATCGGCTGGGTCGGCAAGGCGGGTGCGCCTCTGCGGCAGCAGGGGGAGTGCTGGGTGTGCCCGGTGTCCGGTGACACGTACGTGGAGGCGGACGGGGTTCTGACCGAGGCCACCGACTGACGGCGACCGACAACGACCGAAAACTCTTGAAAAGCCCTGGTTCCCCGAAAGGGGACCAGGGCTTTTTTCACCGGGGTCCTCACCAGTTCGTCGCCCGGACGATCTCGTCCTCCAACAGGGGGGCCAGTGTCCGGGAGTAGGTGGCGGTCAGGTGAGCATCGTCGTAGTAGACCAGCACGTTGCCGATGACGGGAGGACATTCGCTCTCGGGGCACACGTACGGGGTCATGTCGATGAAGGTCACGTTGTCCGGCACACCGGTCAGTTCCAGTGCGGGATCGGTCGGCGCGTGACTGTACGAGACCGGTGAGGTGCATTCCTCGGCGGTGCGGGTCGACAGGCACTCGGCGCCCTCGGCCTCGACGCGGGGAAGGTCGCGCACCCCGATGACGTCGATGCCGAGTTCGTCCAGTTGTCGCCACCGCTCGACGAAACCCGGAAACGTTTGTTCCCCCTGGTCGGGGGTGGCCCGAGTCGAGGAGGTCAGCACGACGTCGGGGCGGAGCTCGGTCAACTCACGCATCAGGTTCTCGCGCCATTCCAGGCACTCCGAGTAGACCTGTCCGTCGGTCGTCAAAGGAGTGTCGGTGCTGAACTGGCAGGAACTTTTGGTGATGTTGTATAGCTTCCACCCGTTGGCGTCGGCCACTTCCCGCAGAGCCGGATACCAGTGCGCGCTGCGGGAGGCGCCCACCACGGCGATGCTGTGCTCGGCGTTGTCCGGGCCGTGTTCGCAGACCATCGCCTCGGTCTGTTCGAGGGTGGCGTGGCAGCCCTTTTCGTAGGTGTCCGGCAGGTCGGCTCGGGCGTTGGCGAGGTCGGGCCGCACCGGCGGGGAGGACGAGTGGTCCGCGAGTTCGGGTTGTACGAGTACCCGCGCCCCGGGGTACAGGGCCACGTTGTCCGCCGCCGACGCCGCCAGGTGTTGTTCCCTGTCGAGTCGCGTGGTCCAGAGTGCCGTGACCACGAGGACCGGGGTCAGGAAGAACGCGACGACCGTGATCGCCCAGCCGACACTGGAGCGAGAGTGGGTGAAGGCGTTGACCGGCTTCTCCAGCAACGTCCTGGTCAACACCGCCAGCAAAAGTGAGACGGCCAGCACCGCCAAGCCACCGTGGAGGCTGGCCACCGAACGGTCGGTGACCGCGAGGTATACGACCAGGACCGGCCAGTGCCAGAGGTAGAGGGCGTACGAGAGGTCTCCCAGAGACTTCAGCGGTCGCGACGTGAGAAGGCGGTCGGCGCCGAAGCGGTTTCCGGTCGTGCCGGCGAGGAGAACGAGGATCGCCGCCCCGACGGGCCACAACGCCACGTATCCGGGGAACATCGTGGACACGTCCAGCAACGCCCCACACGAGATCAGGGCGAGCAACCCCAACCAGCCCAACGCCACCCGGAGTCGTTCGGGAAGCCGCAGGTACGGAAGCACCACGGCCAGAAGACCGCCGAGCGCGAACTCCCACAGTCGCGCACCGAAGTCGAAGTACGCCCAGGCCTGGTTGGACTCGGTGATGAAGACGGAGTAGCTCAGCGAGCCGACGAACACCGTGGCGCACAGGACGAGCCACACCTTCGCCACGTCTCGTCGCAGTCTGGTCGCGAAGAAGGCCGCCAGAGCCATCAACACGGCCCAGACCAGGTAGAACTGGCCTTGCATCGACAGCGACCAGATGTGTTGCACGGGGCTGGGCAGTTCGGTGCGGTCCAGGTAGTCGACCGCTTTGGTGGCCAGGGCCCAGTTCTCCAGGTACAGCGCCGCGGCGATCGTCTCCTCGATGGTGCCGCGCCAGCGCGCTCGGGGCAGCCACAGGTAGGTCGCGACGAGCACACTGAGCAGGACGACCGCCACCGGGGGGAAGAGGCGTTTGAACAGCCTGCTCCAGAAGGCCGCGAACCGAACCCTTCCGTGGGGCTGCGCCATGCGTAGCAGCGAACCGGTGATCAGGAAACCGGTGAGCAGCAGGAAGACGTCCACGCCGCCGGAGACCCTGCCGAACCAGATGTGGTAGATCGCCACCAGGAGCACGGCGATCGCCCGCAGGCCCACGATCTCGGGCCGGAACCCGCCGCGACGCGGTGTCGGGGGCGGCTCGGAGCGGTCGGTGGGCAGCTCGTGGGAGGGGCGCTCTCGCAGCGTCGTCGGTCGCATGCCGTGTCAGGACCTCTTGGGCGTGTTCAGGGCAGCAGATCGGCTACGACGGTCTTGAGTACCTCGCGGTCCTCGGCGGAGTTGAGCACCTTGGCCGCCGTGTGCGCGTTCTGCTTGTAGGTTCTGACCTGTTGTTCGTCCAGCGCGGCGAGGGTCTCGCGCATGGCTTCGGCGGAGGCGTCCCGCGCGATGGCGCCCAGTCGATGCTCCGAGATCAGTCGGTCGGTCTCCGGGGCCGAGCCGAACACCACGGCCAGCCGCGCCTGCACGAAGTCGAAGATCTTGTTGGGCAGCATGAACCGGTGGTTGGGGGTGAGCGGGGGCAGGCTGAAGACCCCCACGTCGTAGGAGTTCAACGTCGGCACGAGTTCGTCCGGCGTGACCGGCGGGTGCAGAGTGATCCGCGGGTCGCCGCCGATCAACGCGCGGAGGCTGTCCAGGTACCGGCCACCGTCACGGCCCGGAACCAGGTAGAGGTCCAACGTGTAGGTCTCGTCCAAGCTGCGGACGGCCTCGATCAGCGCTTCGATGTTGCGGCCGGGGACAGCGCCCCCGCTGTGTACCAACCGGATCCTGCCGTTTCGCATCTCGCTGGGTTCCAGGTCCCGGAACGCGCCCGCGTTGCGGACGATGCGGGCGGACACACCGAACCGGTCGCGGTACAGCTCGGCGATCGAGTCGTTCACGGTGGTCACGGCGGCCATCTTCGGCAGGTACTTGCGGCACTGGTGGGTCATGAACGGTTTCACCAGCAGCCGCCAGGACGTCACGTGCGAGCGCTCCTCCGGCGCCCATTCGTGCATGTCGGCGACGACGGGCGCGCCCTGCGCGACGTGGTGGCCGAGCGCCATCGCGCGGGCTTCGTTGGCCACCACCACGTCGAACCGTCGGCCGGAGAGCAGGTCGAGTGCGGCACGAATGGCGGGGGCCAGGAACTCGACCTTGTCGAAGCGGCGTGCGGCCAGCAGGGCGACACCGGCGGGAGTCTGGGGTAGCGAGGGCAGATTCGCGTCGATCTCCAGGTGTTCGGTGGCCGCCCGCGGTTTGTCGCCGAACCCGACGGTGGTCACCTCGCCGAGTTCGGCGAGTACGTCCAGCTGCCGAAGCACGCGCGAATCCTGGTTGATATCCGAGAAAGAGATGCAGAGTATGCGCCCACCGTCGGCCATGGGCGCGGAGTCTAGCGGAGGCCGGCGGGCGGCATTCTCGGTGCTGTTTCCGGTCACCGGCTCGTCGCGGCGATGGGTGTCCGCGCGGGTCACGCAGCCCGAGCGCCCGTGGAGCGCCGGGCGACGGTCATCAGGTCGCCGCGGTGCAGAAGCATCCAGCCGAGCGCGAAGACCACGATCATCCCGAGGTCGAGCCAGCCGGGCCCGGTGTCGGGGCGCAGCAGTATCAGCACGGCCGCCAGGACCGCCCCGGCCAGAACGCGGAGGAAAAGAGGCGCCCAACGGTGCCGGTCCCGCCGCCAGACCAGGACGACGGGCACGCAACCGGTGACCGCCATGCCCGCGAGGTAGCCGAGCGCGATGCCCGTCACCGACAGTTCGGGAAGCAGGGCTATCCCGACGCCCAGCCCGATCACCAGTCCGGCGGTGCGGATCAGTGCCACGGCTCGCGCGCCGTGCCTGCTGTAGGACCTGATGGACTCACTGGTCACAGTGGACACTGTGAGCAGGAAGGTGGCCAGGAGCAGCACCTCCAGGACCGGGACCGCCTCGGACAGCTGTGGCCACACCAGGCCGACGAGGAGCCTGCTGCCCACCAGCAGAACCCCGAAGGCACCGCCGACCACGGTGATCAAGGTGCGTTGTGCGAGGTCGGTGTACTGCCGCACGGCGTGGAGATCACCGCGCCCGACCGCGCCGGACAACGCGGGCAGCAGCAGCAGGCTCAGCACGGAACCGATCATCGAGGCGGGAGTGGCCAGGGTCAGGGCCGCCGCGTAGGCGTCGGCGCTCACCGCGTCACCGGTCTGGCGTGCCAACACCATGGTCAGTTGCAGGAATCCACCGGTGGCCAACGAGCCGAGGACACCCCACGCCACGAACCGGTTGATCTCGGTGCGTAGTTCCCGTCGGATCGATCCTGAGCCGGACCGGGGCCAACCGGCCACCGTGTAGACGAGGTAACCGGCGGTCAGCGGCAGAAGCAGCGCCGCGTGCCAGTCGAACACGAGCACCAGCACCAGACCTGCCACGGCGACGACGAAGGACAGCGCGTCCCACACCGTGGCCCGCAACACCCGTCCGGTCGCGTACTGCACGCCGCGCACGAAGGTGTGACCCGACATTCCGACGGTCAGCAGTGCGACCGACAACCCGGTCACGAGTTCGCCCGGTTCGAGCACGAAGTAGCTCAGCGCCCCGGCGAACACTCCGAGCACAGCCGAGGTCAGTAAGGACAGCCGGGCCAGAAAACGGGTCAGTGCCGCCCGCGTCGGGATGTCACCCGCCTCTCGGGCCACGAACTTGGCCGCCGCCGCCCCCAGGGAGGTGGGCCACAACATCGTGGCGAGCATCGCGGTGGAGATCGCGCTGTTCGTCGCCGACAGAAAACCGGCGGGCAGGGTGCGGCCGACCAGCAGGCTGTAGACGAACCGAATCAGTCCCTGCACCGCAAGCCCTATGGCGGAGACCACGCCGCGCTGGGCTGGTGGCAGCGACACCGCGTCCGTACGCGAATCGGGGCGGGTCAGCAGAGAGCGACGGTGGCCGATGAGCTCGACCCGGGTGTCGGTACCGTCGGTGCTGCTCTCGGGCACGGGCATGGATTGCACAGTATCCGGCTATCCGTTTCCGACTCGAAAGCACCTGCCGGGTTGATGTCGATCACGCTGTACGACCTTCGGCGTGTCTCGGCCGCTGCCAAGATGGAGCCGAAGCAGGAATACAGTGAACCCGAACAATTCTTTCCGAAACGATCTTGAGGACGTCGCGTGAGCGAGGAGTTCATACCGGCCGCCAAGCCGATCGTCGGTGACGCGGAACGTCAGGCCGTCGACGCCGTGCTGCGTTCCGGGATGCTGGCCCAAGGCGCCGAGGTTGCCGCATTCGAAGAGGAGTTCAGCCAGGTCCTGCTGGACGGAAGGCCGACCGTGGCGGTCAACTCGGGTACCTCGGGTCTGCACCTCGGGTTGCTGGCCGCGGGTGTCGGCCCCGGTGACGAGGTGATCGTGCCCTCGTTCACGTTCGCGGCCACGGCGAACGCCGTGGCACTGACCGGCGCGACGCCCGTCTTTGCCGACATCGAACTCACGCACTACTGTCTGGACCCGGAACACGTGGCCACGCTGATCACCGAGCGCACCAAGGGGATCATGCCGGTCCACCTCTACGGGCATCCGGCGGACATGCCCGCTTTGCAGAGCCTGGCCGAGCGACACGGGCTGGCGCTGTACGAGGACGCCGCCCAGGCCCACGGGGCCAGCCTCGCCGGTAAGCCCGTCGGCACGTTCGGCACGTTCGCGATGTTCAGTCTCTACCCGACCAAGAACATGACCTCCGGTGAGGGCGGCATGGTTTCCACCTCGGACTCGGAGGTGGAACGGGCCCTGCGCCTGCTGCGTAACCAGGGCATGGAGCGGCAGTACGAGAACGAGCTCGTCGGGTTCAACGCCCGGATGACCAACCTGCACGCCGCGATCGGGCGCGTGCAGTTGACCAAGATCGGTGACTGGACCAAGACCCGGCAGGCCACCGCGCAGTTCTTCGACCAACACCTTGAGGGCGTCGGCGTGCCGGCGGTCGCCGAGGACGCGGTGCACGTCTACCACCAGTACACGATCAGCGTGCCCGAGGATCGGGACGGATTCGTCGCCGCACTGAAAGACGAGTACAATATCGGTTCCGGCGTCTACTACCCGATTCCGACCCACCGGTTGCCGTCGTTCGGCCGGTCCGACGAGCTGCCCAACACCGAGCGCGCCGCCCGCACCGTCGTGTCGCTGCCGGTGCACCCGTCGCTGACCGACCGCGACCGCGAGCGCATCGTCACCGCGGTGAACACCTTGGCGAAGGCGGGAGCGTGATCATGAGCGAACTGCGAGTGGGACTGATCGGGCTCGGCATGATGGGCCGCCATCACGCCAGGGTGATCCGGGAGGTCGAGGGACTGAACCTGGTCGCGGTCGCCGACGCCACCGGCGACCCGCACGGCGTGGCCGGTGACCTGCCCGTGTTGAGCAGTGTGGAACAGCTCATCGACATCGGCATCGACATGGCGGTGTGCGCGGTGCCCACCGGCATGCACGAGGAGATCGGCCTCATGCTCGCCGAGGCGGAGGTGCCGACGCTGATCGAGAAGCCGATCGCGCACAGCGTCGAGGCCGGTGACAGGCTGGTCAAGGCGTTCGCCGCGAAGGGCATCGTCGGTGCCGTCGGCCATATCGAGCGGTACAACCCGGCGTTGCAGTCGCTGCGGGACCGCATGGCCGCCGGTGAACTCGGCGAGATCTACCAGATCGCCACGCGCAGGCAGGGCCCGTTCCCGGCGCGGATCGCCGACGTGGGCGTGGTCAAGGACCTCGCCACCCACGACATCGACCTGACGGCGTGGCTGGCGCAGTCGGAGTACGCCACCGTGGCGGCGCAGACCACCACCCGTTCCGGGCGCCCGCACGAGGACATGGTGGCCGCGACCGGGCGGCTGGCCAACGGCATCATCACCAACCACCTGGTCAACTGGCTTTCCCCGATGAAGGAACGGGTCACCGTGGTCACCGGTGAGAAGGGCGCGTTCGTCGCCGACACCCTGACCGCCGACCTCACCTTCCACGCCAACGGCGTGGTCCGGTCGGAGTGGGACTCGGTGGCGAACTTCCGCGGTGTGTCCGAAGGGGACATGACCCGGTTCGCCATCCAGAAGCGTGAGCCGTTGCGCGTGGAACACGAGAAGTTCCGGGACGCGGTCCTCGGGGTCGGCAACGACGTGGTGACCCTGCAGGAAGGCCTCAACACGCTGCGCGTGGCGGAGGAGTTGCTGCGGTCCGCGACCACGGAGGTGACGGAATGAAGGTCGTGCTTGTCACCAGGATGTTCGCACCCGAGGTGGCGGCCGCGGCCTTCCGGCTCAAGGCGCTGGCGGACGGGCTCGCCGAGGCCGGTCACCAGGTGACGGTGTTGACCACGAAGCCTCCCAAGACAGCGGCGAGGCAGGAGTTCCCGAACTACGCGGTGCACCGATGGCCGGTGTTGCGCGATGCGGGCGGGAACGTGCGCGGCTATGTGCAGTACGCCAGCTACGACGTTCCGCTGCTTCCGCGGTTGCTGCTGCGCTCGGCCGACGTGGTGATCGCCGAGCCGCCGCCCAGCACCGGGGTGGTGACAGCCATTGCATGCCTGCTCAAGCGCGTTCCGTTCTACTACTACGCCGCGGATATCTGGTCCGATGCGCTGGCCGCCATCGACGCGCCCAAGCCCGTCACCGGGTTGATGCGTGCGTTGGAACGGTTCACCCTGCGCCGCGCGCGCGGGGTGGTCGCGGTGTCCGACGGGGTGGCGCAGCGAGTGCGTGAGTTCGGTGTTCCGGACGAACGAGTCGCCGTGGTGGCCAACGGCGTGGACACGAACGTGTTCAAGCCGATCGAGGACTCTTCCTCGCCGGACGCGCCCTATTTCGTCTACACCGGCACGATGTCGGAATGGCAAGGAGCCGACGTCTTCATTCGTGCCCTACCGATCGTGCTGGAAAAGCATCCGGAGGTCCGGCTGCGGTTCTTCGGGCAAGGGGCGGCCGAACCGGAGTTGCGTGAGCTCGCGGCGAGGCTCGCACCGGACAATGTGGAGTTCGGTGGTGTGGTGCCGCCCGCCGAGGCGGCGCGGTGGATCAGCGGGGCCACCGGTGCTCTGGTCAGCATCGTGCCGGGCCAGGGGTACGACTTCGCGAAGCCGACGAAGATCTACGCGGCTGTCGCGTGTGGCACTCCGGTGCTGTTCGCCGGGACAGGTGCCAGCTCGGATCTGCTTCGGGAGAATGCGCTCGGCCAGGTCGCCGAGTACACACCGGAGTCGGTGGCGGCGCAGATGCTCGCGTTGCTCGACGGCCAACCCCACGATCGGGACCACCTGGTGAACTGGGCGCGAGACAACGCTTCTCTGGCCACCACTGGCCGGAAGGCCGCGCAGTGGATCACTTCCGGCCGACTCGCTCGGTGAGTGTCCGAACCGAACCCGGTCAGGCTCGCTCCAGCAACGCCCGTACCACGGTTTCGGCGGCCTGGCCCGTGCCGTAGGGGGCGGCGTCGGTCTCCGCCGGACGGGGACGTTCCACAGTGGCGGTCAACTCGCCGAAGTCCTTGTCCACCAACACGTTCCAGCCGATTTCGACGGTTTCGACCCACTCGGTCTCCGGCCGGATCGTGGTGCACGGGACCCGGAGCAGGAAGGCTTCCTTCTGGAGCCCGCCGGAGTCGGTGATCACGCCTGCGCTGTGTGCGACCGCGTTGACCAATTCCGGGTAGCCGACCGGCTCGGAGACCACGATGGAACCCACGTCGAGCGGGATACCGTGCCGCTGCGCGAGGTCTCGCAGGCGCGGATGGGCCAACAGCACGACGGGTTTACCGACCTTCGCGATGCCGTCGATGATGGCGCGCAACCGGTCCGGGTCGTCGGTGTTGTCGGGCCGGTGAATGGTCGCGATGTAGTACTGGCCGGGTTCTACCGCCGCGCCCAGCCGCAAGGGCGTACCAGCTACGCGATCCCGTACCTGGTACAGCACGTCGGTCATCACGTCGCCCACCAGGATGCTGCGCTTAGCGAGTCCCTCGGCGGCGAGGTGTTCCATCGCTATCCGGGTGGGCGCGAGCAGCAGGTCGGCCGCGTGGTCGGTGAGGACTCGGTTGTGTTCCTCGGGCATGCGCCGGTTGAACGACCGCAGACCCGCTTCCAGGTGTGCGACGGGCACGTGCAGTTTCACCGCGGCGAGCGCCGCGGCGAGCGTGGAGTTCGTGTCCCCGTAGACGAGTACCCAATCCGGAGCGACCTCGGAGATGACCTTCTCCAGGCCCGCCAACATGGCACCGGTCTGTTCTCCGTGTCTGCCGGACCCGATGCCGAGGTTGAAGTCGGGTTTCGGTATGCCGAGTTCCGCGAAGAACACGTCGCTCATGTTGTGGTCGTAATGCTGACCGGTGTGCGCGATCAGGTGTTCGGCCTCGCCCTGCATCGCGTTCGCGATCGGGGCGAGCTTGACGAACTGCGGACGGGCCCCGACGACGCTCAGGATTCGCATGGACGCGGAGTCTATCGGCGCCCGTGTCAGCAACCGGTGACCTGGTACAACGTCGCCGCCGTTCCTTCCTGATCGACCTTGGTCAGGCCCGGGTTGGCGGCAGGGGAGGCGAGTCCTTCGAAGAACACGTTCCTGTTGTGTACCTGTGGTCCGGCGAAGTCGAGGACGTAGTGACTGTTCAGGCGCTCGATCGTCGAGCAGACCCGAGGATCGGTGTCGATCTCGTCGAGGTTGTCCATCACGAATTGGGCCTCGGGCGGGATCGTGCCCCCGACGTGAGGGGTGAGGGTGCGTCGTCCAGCGATCGCGTAGGACAGCGCCGTACCCGTCCACGGGTTCGCGATGATCTTCTCGTCCGGCGGTACGTGTTCGTCGAGCCGTTCGAGCAAGGCGTACTCGTCGGGGGACAGGACCGGTGCCTCGTCGTGGACCTGATAACTCGGCATTCCGTCCGCTATCGCGAAGTTGACCGAGCTGAACTGCCCGGCCACGCCCAGAGCGGCCGCCACGACGAAAGCCACCGCGGAGACGCGCGGAGAGGTGGTCGAGGTCGAGCTGGACGCACGGAGCGCGGGGAAGCGGGACGACAGGGCGTCGATCGAACGGCTGAACAGCCAGGTGGCGGCGATCGTGCAGACCACCACGATGATCATGGGGAGTTGTCCCGCCAGCCGGCGGGTGTCGTTGTACCAGACCCCGGTGAGGAAGTCCCGCAACGGACTGTCCCCCCGCACCGCCGAGACCATGATGAACAGGCCTGCGGCGAGCAGATAGACGCCGAACACCCACCAGCTGAACCGTCGGCGCGTGACCAGGTAGAAGGCGACCAACGTCAGGAAGAACGCCACCCAGGTCGGTCCTTGTTCGACGAGGCCCGCGGCGACGACCTCCCCGAACGCCTGCGGAATGGTCTGGACCGGAGACCAGGAGGAGGCCGCGTCGGAGGGGCGCAGCCGGAGCCATAGCACCGCCCCGACGGCCAGGTACCCGAGCAGCAGCAGGATCAGACCGTAGTACCGCAGGGTGGCCTTCCGTTCGGCCGCCAGGCCCCGGCGGTATCGGACGAGGGCGACCACCAGGATCGGCACGGCGAACACCGCCAGCGCCAGGAACGTGCTGGGGTGAGCCAACGCCATTCCCACGGCCACCGGGACCAGCACCAGCGCGGCGAGCCAGCGTGGCGTGCCGTCGCGCATACCGACACCGGTGGCCATCGCCACCAACGCCAGCGCGGCCGGGAGCAGCGCCAACGACAGGAAGAACGGGTACAGCACCCCGAAGTCGACCATGAGGTAGGGGAAGGTGCCGAAAACGGCCGACAACGCTCCCGCGAACAACACCGGCACCGGCCGGGTACCGGTCGCACGTGTGGCCAGGAAGATGCACGAGATCGGCCAGACCAGCGCCCCCACGACCAGGGTCACCGCGTTCACCGCCGCGGGGATCGACACTCCACTGACCTGCACGACCAGACTGACGAGGCCGTGCCAGGCCCCCGGGTACATCGACGGTGTGGCGCCGTCGCTGTACATCCCGCCCAAGGTGAGCGAGGAAGCCGACCCGGAGTCGAGGATGAAGCGGACCGCGTTGAGATGGAAGATGTTGTCGTAGGTCTGGGAGATGTTCTCCGGGGCGCCGATCATCCGCGTCAGGCCGCGCAGCAACAGCACCGCGGGGATGAGCAAGGCGCCGGCATGCACTAAAAGTGTCCATCGGGACCGCAGTGACCTGGGCTTGCGTTCTCGGAGTCCCAGTGCCTTGGGAGCCACCGCCCGCATCAGTAGTCCGACCAGGGCCAGCGTGACCGCCGCACCCGCCACCAGTGAGATGTTCCAGGCCAGGCCGACCCACTGGCCCAGCACAGCCATACCGGCCGCCAGGCCGATCGACACCGGGGCGGCCATGCAGAGGGCGGCGAGCCCGGTGACTGCCCAGCTTCGGGCGACCAGGTATCCGGGGAGGAAGACGATGGCGGCGGTGCACACCACGGCGGGGGCCAGCTCCCACCAAATCACTTTCGTGCTCCTTGCGGTCAGCCGTGTGCTCCGCCCGTCCGCGGTAGCGGCGAGAGAAAGGCGGGCAGCCCCGATGCTTTTAAGATCGCGCGCGAACGTCGGCGCCGCGCTGCCGGAGCTGGAGGCAGACTAGCAATCGCTTTCCTGCCCCGACGGAAGGTATGGCGACCTTGCGAGCAGGGGTGATGCGGGGATATGCGTCGTACGCGCGACTGTCACAGTTCGGTACCGACGAGAACAGTCCTTGGCGACCCGCCGTCGACGCCCACCCGTCGTCCCCGCCGAATCCTGTGTGAGGTAGCGCGCCCGGTGGGAAACACGGCCCGCGCCGCCACGCACAATGGCGGTGTGGACGGTCGGATGAGTCAGGACATCTCGGAAGGAACGACCGAACCGGTGGGGCCGACCGAGTGGACCTACCGGCACGAGGTCGGTGTGGGGCCGTGGGAGGGCCCGTGGCCCGAGGACGACCGGTACGACCCCGAACTGTTGAGGCACGGTGACCGTCGCAACGTCGTCGACGCGTATCGCTACTGGCGTCGCGAGGCGATCGTGGCGGACCTGGACACGCGCAGGCACCCGTTCCACGTCGCGATCGAGAATTTCCAACACGACCACAACATCGGCACGGTTGTACGTACTGCCAACGCCTTCGCCGTGGCCGCCGTGCACATCGTGGGCAGACGCCGATGGAACCGGCGTGGTGCGATGGTGACCGACCGTTACCAGCACCTGCACCACCATCCGCAGGTCGCAGGACTCGTCGAGTACGCGGCCGAGCACGGTCTGGCGATCGTCGCCGTGGACAACACCCCGGGGGCGCACCCGGTGGAGACGGTACGTCTGCCGAGGGAATGCGTGCTGTTGTTCGGGCAGGAAGGACCCGGGTTGTCCGAGGAGGCACAGCAGGCGGCGGAGCTGGTGGTGTCGATCGCGCAGTTCGGCAGTACGCGTTCGATCAACGCGGGCGTGGCGGCCGGCATCGTGATGCACACCTGGGTGCGGCAGCATGCCGACCTTTCGGCGGCGTGGGAAGCCCGCTCACCGATTCCATCGGACAGTTGAGTGCGCGAGCTCCCCTGAAGCTACTACGGTGTAGCCCAACCGTGAGCAAGATCAGGCCGAGGAGCCCGAATGGCTGAGGAGCAGGTGCTCGATCCGGAGTCCGTTCCGGTCAAGGTTGATCAGACCAAAGCCAGCATTGCCCGGGTTTACGATGCAGCGCTCGGTGGCAAGGACAACTACGCCGTCGACAGACAGGTGCTCGAACAGGCGCGTGCCGTGACACCGGCGATCGAGGAGCTGGCCTGGGCCAACCGGAACTTCCTCGTCAGAGCCGTGCGATTCCTCGCCATCAACGCCGGGATCACGCAGTACCTCGACTGCGGGTCGGGCCTGCCGACCGCTGAGAACACCCACCAGATCGCTCAGCGATACCACCACTCGGCCGAGGTGGTGTACGTCGACAACGATCCGGTCGTGCTCGCACACGGCAACGCGCTGCTGGTCGACAACGAGTACACGCACATGGTGGACGCGGACATCTTCAAGCCCGCCCAAGTGCTCGGCCACAGCACGGTCACCGGATACCTCGACTTCGACCGCCCCATGGCGTTGCTCCAGGTCAGCACGTTGCACCACTACACGGGTGATCTCGCCGAGATGATGCGCGAGTATCTGGACGCGTTGGCGCCCGGTTCCTACGTGGTGTTCTCGCACCTGCTGGACCCGCAGACTCCCGAGCTGTCTCCGACGGCCCGGCAGTTGGAGCAGGTGGCGTTGAACAGTTCGATGGGGTCGGGGACGTTCCGCACCCGCGAGGAACTCGAACGCGTCGTCGAAGGCTGGAAGATCGTGCCGCCGGGCCCGGGCCAGGAGCCCCGAGCCTCACTGTGTGACGAGTGGTGGCCGGACGGCCCGAAGCTGCGCCCGCGCACCGCGACGGAACATTTCTTCGGCTGCATCGTGGCGCGCAAGCCCTGACTTCGGGCCGCCGGACTTCACTGTCGCACTAGAACTGTCCTATTGCGACTTATCGGCTCCTGCTGCCGTCTTACTCCGCCGGGATTCCGACGGCGTGGGTGTCCATGAACTCCCGCAGGCCCTCGAGCCCCATCTCGCGGCCCATGCCGCTGTGGTTGAACCCGCCGAACGGTGCGCGTTCGTCGAGATTGGCCGCGCTGTGGGCGTTGATGAACGTGTAGCCCGCGTGCAACCGGCC
Source organism: Saccharomonospora sp. (assembly GCF_027317685.1). Taxonomy (NCBI): domain Bacteria; kingdom Bacillati; phylum Actinomycetota; class Actinomycetes; order Pseudonocardiales; family Pseudonocardiaceae; genus Saccharomonospora; species Saccharomonospora sp. Next base: position 109,847 of record NZ_DAHVQP010000134.1, on the reverse strand, counting down.
GGCGAGCGCGGCGGCGTGGTCCAGGTCCCGGGTCCACACCGACGACGCCAGGCCCGCCCAGTTGTCGTTGGCGCGTGCCACGACGTCGTCCTCGGAGTCGAACGGCAGGATCGGCACGGTCGGCCCGAACTGCTCTTCCTGCACCACCCTGGAGTTCTCGGGCGGGTCGAGGACGAGCGACGGACGCAGGAAGTTGCCCCGGGACAGGTCCGTATCCGGCGCGGGCTGTCCGAACTCCTCGACCCGCGCGCCCGCCTTGGTGGCGTCGGCGAGGAGTTCCTGCACGTACTCCTTCTGTCGGGCGCTGTGCAGCGGGCCCATGGTGACGTCCTCGCGCAGCCCGTGGCCCAGGCGCGTGGCGGCGAGCAGCTCCGACAGTCCCTCGACTACCTCGTCGTAGCGGGAACGGTGCACGTAGAGCCGCTTGACGGCCATGCAGATCTGGCCGGTGGAGTCGAAGATGCCGGAGTAGAGCCGCCGCATGGCGTCGTCGTCGAGCTCGGCGTCGGGGAGCACGATCGCCGGGTCGTTGCCGCCCAGCTCCAGTGCCACACGGGTCAGTGACTCCGCCGCCATCGACATGATCTTCTTGCCGCCGCCCGGGCTGCCGGTGAAGCAGACCTTCTTCACCCGGTCGTCCTGGATGAGCGCGGGGCCGATCTCCGCGTCGGTGCCCGTCACGACGTTCAGCACGCCTGGTGGGAGCGACTGCGCGACGAGCTGCACCGTGCGGACGGTGGCCAGCGGCGCGGTCGGTGGCGGCTTCACCACCACGGTGTTGCCCGCGAGCAGCGCGTACGGTAGGGCCGCGGCGAGGATGGCCAGCGGCCAGTTGAACGGAACGATGATCGTGACCACACCGAGGGGGCGGTAGGCGATGCGGGTGCGGTAGGGCGGGGCCGGGAGTTCTCTTGCGGCTTCCACCTCGTCGGCGAGGTCGGTGGCCAGCTTGAACCGGTGGGCGAACACGAACGAGTCGGCTATCGACTCGGGCAGGATCTTGCCGTTCTCCCGCGTGAGAATCTCGGCCGTGGCCGTCCTGTCGGCCTCCAGGGAGGGTAGGGCCTCGGTGATGAGCTCCGCCCGCTTCTGCGGCGACAACGCCGCCCACTCCGGGAAGGCCCGGTGCGCGGCCGCGACGACCTCGGTGGCCTGTTCGGCGCTCGCCGCGGCGGCGTGTCCCACGACGGATTCACCGTCGGCCGGGTCGATCACCGTGAGTACGTCGTCGGCGGTACGCACCTCACCGTCGACGAACAGGTCGGTTTTGATTTCGGCGAAAGACTTCATTGTTCTTCCCCTGCAAGGTCGAAGGGTCCACCCTTCCCCCACGGTGGAATATTTTGAGATCCAAGGTAGTCCGCGCACTCGCGAGCCCACTTGTGACTTCCAGCGTGTTTTCCCTCACCGGGACGGTGGGATGAGGCGCGACATATGACGTAGCGGCGATACCACCGAAGACGTCATGCAGGCGCGTCAGTGGACTCGCGTCTTTCGAGCATTTAGCGACTTGGATATCGGGGACCGGCAGACGCATACAGACACACAGGTTTCCCGTGCTGTGCCGTGTCCATCGAGCACGCAGTTCTTAGCGTCCAGAGGAGTACGCAGCCGTGCAGACATCCGCAGCTACCACAAGCTCGAGTACTCAGGTGAAGAGCGGACCGCCGAAGAAGGGCATCTTCGCGGCGAGTTTCGTCGGCACTTCGATTGAGTGGTACGACTACTACATCTTCGGTACCGCCGCCGCGCTGGTATTCGGAACGCTGTTTTATCCGGAGTTCTCGTCGGTCGCGGGAACGCTTGCGGCGTTCGGGACCTTCGCCGTGGGATTCATCGCCCGGCCGCTGGGTGCGGCGTTGTTCGGACACTTCGGTGACCGGCTCGGCCGTAAGCCGATGTTGGTCCTGACTCTGGTGCTCACCGGCGGTTCGACGTTCCTGATCGGCTTGTTGCCGACGTACGCCGCCATCGGTGTCGCCGCACCGCTGTTGCTCGTCGTCCTCCGCCTCATCCAGGGCTTCGGTGTCGGTGGCGAGTGGGGTGGCGCGGTGCTCATCGCGACCGAACACGCGACTCCGAAGCGGCGCGCGATCTACGGCAGCTTCGCCCAGTTCGGCGTGCCGATGGGTGTGTTGACCTCGAATCTGGCGTTCCTGGCCGTGTCCGGCCTGCCGGACGACGACTTCCTGTCGTGGGGTTGGCGTATCCCGTTCCTGTTCAGCTTCGTGCTCGTGATCGTCGGGTTCCTCGTGCGCAGCAAGCTTGAGGACGCTCCCGCTTTCGAGAAGGTCAAGAAGCAGAACAAGGTCAGCAAGGTTCCCTTCGTGGAGCTGTTGAAGCAGCACCCCCGCAACCTCGTGCTGGGCAGTCTCGCCGCCATCGCCCCGCCCGCGGTCGGCTACACGGTCACCGTGTACATGCTCACGTACGGGACCACGGAGGTCGGCTACGAGCGCAGCACACTGCTGATGCTGATCATGTCCTCCACGATCCTGTGGATGATCACGATCGTCTTCGCGGCGCTGTTGTCGGACCGGTTCGGTTCCAAGCTCGTCTACGCCATCGGGGCGTTCACGGGAGTCGTGTGGCCGTTCCCCATGTTCGCGCTGGTCAACACGGGCGAAGTGGGGCTCGCGATGGTCGCGTTCATGGTCGCCGCGGTGGTGCAGGGCATCATGGCGGGCGCGCAGGGCGGCCTGTTCACCGAGATCTTCGGCGTTCGGGTGCGCTACAGCGGAATCTCCATCGCCTACCAGATCGGCGGCATGATCGGTGGCGCGCTCACGCCGATCATCGCGACGGCGCTCTACGGGGCGTACGGTTCGTCGACCCCGCTGGCGCTGTACATCACCGGCCTGTGCCTGGTCAGTCTGGCCACAGTGGTCGGTCTGAAGGTCGGCCGCGGTTCCGATTCGGAAGCCGTTCCGGTGAATGACTGACCACTCTCCGCATTGGACGCTGTTTCCAGGTGGCCCGGCCCGTTGACACAGTGTGACGGGCCGGGTCGACTCGGGTAGCGGGGCGTGCTCAATACGGCATTCCTCACATATGTTGTGAGTGGCGTCGTGCTCCGAATGTGCTGCGCACAGGCGCCAGATGAGCGAGGCAGGAGGTGTGACCATGAGCCATACCGCTGCCCGGGGAGAGACCGCGCTCGACACCGCGGTGTTGCGGGAGCTGGTGGAGCTGTCCGGTGACGGGCTCGCCGTGCTCGACGACCGCGGTCATTTCGTGACGATCAATCCGGCGGGCGTTCGCATTCTCGGGATCCCGGAGGACCGACTGCTCGGCACCCGGTCCCCCTTCGACGGTTCGCGCCGGAACACGGCCCCGTCCTGCGACGAGGCGGAACGCGCCGCGTGGGTAGGACCCGACGGGCGCAGGCGGTACCTGGAGTACCGCGTGTCAGGGCTGGCGGACGGGCGCGCGGCGGTCTGGTTCACCGACATCACCGAGCTTCTGCGCCAACAGGAACGTCTCACGGCCATCACGCGCGCGGCGTCGAGTGTGGCGGACTCGGGTTCTCTGCGCGAGACGCTCGACGCGATGGCACGCGAAGTGGGCACCACCGCCGGCATCTCAGCCGTCCAGATCCTTGCCATGGACGACCCGGACGAGGAACTACGTCTGCTCGGCATGGCGGGGTTCGGCGAGACGACCGACTTCGTGGAACGGCTGGCCGAATGCAGGCGGCGGGGCGCGGACATCCGGTTCCTGGAGGCTTTGGAACGCATGGAGCCGGTGGTCGTACTCCACCGCAAGCCGGTCATCATGGCCGATCCCGCGTGGGAACCGCTGCACGTGATCATGGATTGGCCCGATTGGGACAGCTTCGCGTCGATGCCGCTCGTGGTGCGCGGGCGCACGGTCGGAGTCATCAACGTCTACTACGCGCCGGGCGAGGACCCGGGGCCGAGCTCGCTGGCGTTCCTCTCCGCGATGGCCGATCAAGCCGCCGTCGCCATCGAGACCGCGTCCCTGCTGACCCGCACCCGATCGCGTGCCCAACTCGACGAGCGGCGCAAGCTCGCCCGTGACCTGCACGACTCCGTGGTCCAGCACCTGTTCTCGATGGGAATGCAGGCCAGGGCGTTGCGGGCTCAACTGGACCGTCCGGACGCCGACCTGCGCCAGATCCGCAGTGGAGCGCAGGAACTCGCGGAGCTCTCCCAGAACGCGCTGGCCGATCTGCGAGGGCTTGTGTTCGAACTGCGTCCGCTGGAGTTGGCCGAACGCGGTCTCGTGGACGCCGTGCGCTCACACGCCGCGAGCCTGCAGACGCGTACGGGGCTGACGATCGACGTGCGCGCCCCGGTGGGCGACTCCCTCGACCTGGATCCCGAAGTGGCCGAGGACGTCTACCGTATCGTGCAGGAGGCGTTGCACAACGTGGTCAAGCACTCCGGCGCGACCAGAGCCGACGTCACGATCACGACCCCGGAACACGACCACCGGGGACTGTTGGTGAAAGTGTCCGACAACGGCCGGGGCAAGGTGCAAAAACCGCGGGAGCGGACCGCCTTCCGACGGGAGAGCCTCGGACTTCAGTCCATGCGGGAGCGCGCCGAGAGGTGGCGGGGACGGCTGGTCGCGGGACCGCGCCCCTCGGGTGGTTGGACGGTGGCCGTGAGCCTGCCCGCACAGGGCACCTATGCGATGAAGGAGGCGTCCTGATGTCCGAGCAGTCCACGGTGCCCGAGGTCATCCGTGTGCTGGTGGTCGACGACCACGCGATCGTCCGCCGTGGCCTGCGCGCCTACCTGGAGACCGTCTCGGGCATCGAACTCACCGGTGAGGCGGCGGACGGTCAGGAGGCGCTGGACCTTCTGAAGGAACGGCACGTCGTGGGCGATCCCATGCCCCACGTGGTGCTCATGGACCTGCACATGCCGCGGATGGACGGTATCGAGGCCACCCGGTCCGTTCTCGCTTCGTACCCCGACGTGAAAGTCGTCGTGCTCACCAGCTTCAGCGAGGCCGAGCGCGTGCACGCCGCGCTCTCGGCGGGCGCGGCCGGATACGTGCTCAAGGACGCCGAACCCGAGGAGGTCGCCACAGCGGTCAGGGCGGCAGCGAAGGGCGAGGTGCACCTGGACGCCGCCGTGGCGAGGTTGCTCGCCCGCCGGATGGCGTCACCACAGGTGGGGGTGACGTCGCTGACGGCGCGGGAACGCGACATCCTCGTGCTCGTGGGACAGGGCCTGTCCAACAGGGAGATCGCCGAACGGTTGGTGATCAGCGAGCGGACCGCCCGCACGCACGTGAGCAACGTGCTGAGCAAGCTTCAGTTGTCGTCCCGCACCCAAGCCGCGTTGCTGGCCATCAGGGAAGGGCTCGTCTCTCCGCCCAGCTAACGGCACGTGGACCGAGACGGATGACGTAGTCGCCGGGAGCCTCATCGGCCGGTGCCGTCGCGTCATCGCTCCGATTCTTCCGAGGTCGGTCGCTTCTAGGTTCGGACCTAGGCGCAGTCGCCCCACCGGGCGCGCGGAACCGACCAAGGGAGGTCTTCGAAGCCGTGAGCACGACGTCTGACAATTCGGCCGCTCCGTCGGTGTTGGTGATCAGTGCCCACTCCGGCGACTTCGTGTGGCGGGCGGGTGGTGCCATCGCGCTGACCGCGCATCGTGGCGCTGCTGTGCACGTGCTTTGCCTGTCGTTCGGAGAGCGCGGCGAGTCGCGGGGGCTGTGGAAGCAGGAAGGCATGACGCTGGAGCGGGTCAAGCAGGCCCGCCGCGAGGAGGCGGCCGATGCCGCCGAGATCCTCGGCGCCAGCATCGAGTTCTTCGACCTCGGCGACTACCCGTTGCGGATCGACGCCGAAGTGGTCGACCGGATCGCCGGTGTCATCCGGGAACGCAAGCCCGACGTGCTGCTGACGCACGTGGCCAACGACCCGTACAACCGGGACCACAACCAGGCTCACGAGACGACGTTGACGGCCCGCATGATCGCCCAGGCCCATGGGGCCGACCTGAGTATCCCGCCGCTGGGGGCGCCGCAGGTGTTGCAGTTCGAGCCACACCAGCCCGAGGTGTGCGGCTTCTACCCCGAGCTGCTGTTGGACATCACGCCCGTGTTCGACCGGAAGGTCGAGGCGATGAAGCGCATGAGCGCGCAGGAACACCTCGTCCGCTACTACATCGACCTCGGTATGCGGCGTGGTGTGCAGGCCGTGCGTAACGGGGCGCCGAGCTCGGTGGAGTACGCGGAGGCCTACAAGCGGACCTTCCCGACCGTGGGAGCACAGCTGTGGTGAACCGGAACGTCATCGTTCGCACGAGGAAGCGTCCCGACGAGGACGCGGTCGCCGAGTTGCAGCGGCTCGGCGTGGCCACCGTGCACGAGGCCATGGGGCGGCGCGGCCTCACCGAGCCGGTGCTGCGCCCGATCTACCCGGGCGCCCGCATCGCGGGCCGGGCCGTCACGGTGCTCAGCCAGCCCGGCGACAATCTCATGATCCACGCTTGCATCGAGCAGTGTGGACCCGGTGACGTGCTCGTGGTGACCACGACTTCGCCGTCGGTGGACGGCATGTTCGGCGAGTTGTTCGCCACTCAGCTGGCCGCCCGGGGTGTACGCGGCCTGGTGATCGAGGCCGGTGTGCGGGACGTGGCCGACCTCACCGAGATGGGCTTTCCCGTGTGGTCGAAAGCCGTGTCGGCGCAGGGAACGGTCAAGGCGACCCCCGGTTCGGTCAATGTTCCCGTCGTGTTGGCGGGAGTCCGGGTGGAGCCGGGTGACGTCATCGTGGCTGACGACGACGGCGTGTTGTGCGTGCCTCGGTTGGAGGCCCCGGAGGTCGCTGCCAAGGCGAAGGAGCGGGAGGCCAACGAACAGGCCAAGCGTGAGCAGTTCCGTGCCGGGGTGCTCGGCCTCGACATCTACGGAATGCGCGAGAAACTCGAACGCCTTGGTGTGACCTATGTGGACGATGATGAGGAGTGAGCGCGGAATGCGCGGGCATGTCGCGGTGGTGGTCGCATGAGTACTTTCGTTCTCGTTCACGGCGCCTGGCACGGCGGTTGGTGCTGGGGCAGGGTCACGCCGTTCCTGCGTGAGGCGGGGCACGACGTGTACACGCCCACCCTCACGGGACTGTCCGAGCGGGGGCATCTGCTCTCGCCGCTCGTGGGGCTCGACACCCACATCGAGGACGTGGTGCGGCTGATCACCGTGCTCGGGCTGCAGGACGTGGTGTTGGTCGGACACAGCTACGCGGGCCAGGTGATCAGCGGGGTCGCCGACAGGTGCCCCGACGTGATCGCGCGGCGCGTGTACCTCGACGCGTTCGTCGGCGACGACGGCGAGCGGGCACGCGACCTGCTGCCCGACGAGGTCGCCCACCACTGGGCGTCGTCGGCGGAGGAGCAGGGCTTCGGATGGCTGGTGCCCGTACGCAAGCTGTCCGTGCTCGGGGTGACCGAGCAGGCGGACGTCGACTGGCTGCTGCCCAAGCTGACCCCGCACCCGTGGAAGACCTACACCGACCCGTTGCGCCTCACCGGGGCGGGCACCGAGGTACCCGCGACGTTCATCGAGTGCGTCGACTGGATGAGGGTGTTCCGGGCGCAGGCCGACCGGGCCCGGCAGCAGGGCTGGCCGGTCCACGACCTGCACACCGGGCACGAGGCGATGGTGACGGCGCCGAAGGAACTCGCCGAGCTTTTGTTGGAGTGCGCCAAAAAGTGATGGCCCTGCCGTAGGACGAGCCGATCAGGAGTCGACATGGAGTTTTTGGTCAGGTCGGAGAACCGGTTGCCTCCGACGACACCGCCCGAGGAGCGGGAGCGGCTCCGGGCCGCTGAACGGGAGCGCGCCATGGAGCTGCGTGCCCAGGGCGTGCTGAAGCGGCTGTGGCGCGTCCCCGGCCGCAACGCGACGGTCGGTCTCTACGAGGCCGACGACCCGGCGCAGCTGCACGACGCGCTGATGTCGTTGCCGATGGCGCCGTGGCTGGATGTGACGGTGGAGCCTCTGGCGACTCACCCGCAGGAGAAGGGCACCTCGTCATGAGCAAGGTGAATGTCCCAGGCACGCACGTGTTCGACGCCGAGTCGAGTCGGCGTGGCTACAACCTCAACAAGATGTTCATGTCGTTGCGGGAGCCCGCCGCGCGTGAGCGGTTCAGCGCCGACGAGGCGGGTTACTGCGACGAGTTCGGACTGACCCCCGAACAGAAGCAGGCCGTGCTGGATCGGGACTGGAAGAAGCTGCTCGACCTGGGCAGCAGCATCTTCTACGTCCTGAAGCTGGCGATGCTCGACAAGAAGTCGATGCAGTACCTCGGTGGCGTGTTCACCGGGATGACCGAAGAGGAATTCGTCGCGATGATGCGAGCGGGAGGGCGGACCAATGGCTGAGGTGATCTGGGGTCTGGCGACCTCGCACGTGCCCTCCATCGGCGCTGCGATGGACAACGGGAAGACCGACAACGAGTACTGGAAGCCGCTGTTCGACGGCTACCAGCCGGCGCGCGAGTGGATGGCGCAGCACCGTCCCGACGTCGCGATCGTCGTCTACAACGACCATGCCAACGCGCTCGACATCGACATGGTGCCGACGTTCGCGCTCGGCATGGCCGACAAGTACCGGGTCGCCGACGAGGGCTTCGGCCCGCGACCGGTCCCCGACGTCGTCGGTGACCCCGACCTGTCGTTCCACCTGCTTCAGCAACTCGTGGACGACGGGTTCGACATGACGGCGATCCAGAACCTCGACGTCGATCACGGCCTCACCGTGCCCCTGTCGGTGTACTGTCCCGAGCCCGGTGACGCGTGGCCGTGCGCGGTGGTGCCGCTGTTGGTCAACGTCCTCCAGTACCCGCAGCCGACCGCCGCGCGTTGCTACGAGCTGGGCAAGGCGCTTGGTAAGGCGATCCGCTCGTACGAGCGGGACGTGAAGGTGGCGGTGTTCGGTACCGGTGGCATGTCCCACCAGCTCGCGGGCGAACGCGCCGGACTCATCAACCCCGAGTTCGACCGCATGTTCCTCGACAAGATCCAGACCGACCCCGAGTACCTGGCCGGACTGACCCGTGAGGACTACGTCCGGGACGCGGGCTCGGAAGGGTTCGAGCTGGTCATGTGGCTGACCATGCGTGGTGCGCTGAACGAGCGGATCACGCGGGTGCACGACACCTATCACGTCCCCGCGTCGAACACCGCCGCCGCGTTGGCGTTGTTCGACAACCGTGCACAGGGCTGAACGATCCGACCGAGTTCAGCCGGTTCCGATTCCCGGAGGGCAGCCGCACGACTGTCGGTGGCGCAGTGTCGGCGGTAGCCGCACGGTTTCGAAATCCCGGTCGGGGTCGCGCAGGCGGGTCAGCAGCAGTCGCACGGCCCGCCTGCCGATCTCGGCCACCGGTTGCGCCATCGTGGTGAGTGGCGGCTCGACGAGATCCGCCCATTCCGGGTCGTCGTAACCCACGAGGGCGAGGTCGGTGCCGATGCGGAGCCCGCGCCGTCGGGCCTCGTGCAGTACACCGACCAGCATGGCGTCGTTCGCCACGACCACGGCCGTCACCGGGTCGGGTCGATCGAGCAGGCGCGCCAGGGCGTGAGCGCCCCCTTCTCGTTCCGAATGTCCACAGGCCACCAGGTCGGGGTTCCACGGCAGCCCCGCCCTGCCGAGGCCGAGCCGGTAGCCGAGGGTGCGTTCGTCGCTGGTCGCCAGTCCTTCGGCCCCGCTGATCAGGCCGATCCTGCGGTGGCCGTGCGCGGCGAGATGTTCGGTGAGCGCCGAAGTGGACTGGATGTTCTCCACCCCAACCTGGTCGAGTTCTCCCTTGGGGCTCAGCCGATCGACGAGCACCGTCGGCGCCCCGACCGATTTCAGTTCGGAGATGACCTCTTTGTCTCCCGGCACGGGTGTGAGCAGGAGCCCTTCCACCCGGCGTGCCCGCAGGGCCCGCACGATGGCCTGTTCGGTGGCCACGGTGTCGTGGGTGTCGGCCAGCAACACGGTGTAGCCGGCTGTCGCGGCTTCCCGCTCGATGGCCTGGATGAGCGTGGCGAAGTACGGATTGGCCAGCAGCGAGATCGCCACGCCGAGTGAGCGGGTGCCGCCTGTGACGAGTGAACGCGCGATGACGTCACCCGTGTAGCCGGTGCGTTCGATGGCGTCGAGTACGGCGGCCCGTGTCTCCGGTGCCACCGGCCGGGTTCCGTTCACCACGTGCGAGACCGTGGTGATGGACACCCCTGCGAGTTCGGCGATGTCGCGCTGTGTGGGTCTGCTCGCTCGTCCCGGCGGCATGGTTCCCTTCTTCGCACGTGTCGCGGCGTCGGTGTCGACTCCTGGACAAGCGTTTGCGCAAACGCTTGCAGGGGAGGATAGCCCCTGCTTAGCTTTCCGTCAGGGAGTTTTGTCCGGGAGGTCGCGGCCGTGAGGGTGCTGTTGGCGGGCTTGTGCACCGTCGACGTTGTGCAGCGCGTGCCGCACCTGCCCGAGCCGGGCCGCAAGGTGCAGTCCACCGACGTGTCCGTCGCCGCGGGAGGACCCGCCACCAACGCCGCCGTCGCCGTCGCCTCGCTCGGGGCGGAGGCCCTCCTGCTCACCGTGCTCGGTCGTCATCCTCTCGCCGAACTCGCGCGTGCCGACCTCGCCGAGTGCGGGGTCACGGTCCTCGACGCGTTGCCGCGGCGCGACGGACCTCCGGCGATCAGCGCCGTCGCCGTCCGGGACCACGACGGCGAGCGCACCGTGGTCTCACACAACGCGGCCGCGGTAGAGCCCGAAGCACTGTCCTACTTCGACACCGACGCTCTCGCCGGGATGCTGCCCACGGGGGCACCGGATGCGGTGCTCGTCGACGGGCACCATCCGGCGCTCGCTCTCGCCGCGAGCAGGTGGGCGAAGGCACACCGGCGACCCGTCGTGGTGGACGCGGGAAGTTGGAAACCCGTGTTCACGCAAGTGTTCGGTCTGGCCGACGTGGTGGCGTGTTCGGCGCAGTTCACGGCCCCGGAGGGCGCGCTCGCCGAGGTTCCCGTGGTCGTCACCACCGCGGGACCGGACCCGGTGCGTTGGCGTGGCCGGAACGGTTCGGGCGAGGTCGCCGTGCCGGTCGTGGAGGCTCGTGACACGCTCGGAGCGGGCGATGTGTGGCACGGTGCGTTCGTGTCCAAGGTCGGGGCCGTCGACATCGGAGAAGCGATCGAGTTCGCCAACGCCGTGGCTTCCGAACGGGTGCGGCATGTGGGGCCTCGAAGCTGGATCGGCCCGGTCAGGGCGATGATGGGAGTGACATGACGTCGTTCGACGAACTGCTGACGCGCGCACACCGGCTCGTGGACCGGGGAGAGCGCACATTGCTGGGCATCGCGGGAGCACCCGCGGCGGGTAAGACGTCTCTGGCGTGGCAGCTGGCCGACGCGCTCGGCGCGCACGCGGCCGTGGTGGGCATGGACGGCTTCCACCTCGCGCAGGTGGAGTTGAGCCGGCTGGGCAAGAGCGACCGCAAGGGCGCGCCCGACACGTTCGACGCCCACGGCTACGTGCACCTGATCAGAAGACTCGCGGCGGGGGACGAGCTGGTGTACGCGCCGGAGTTCCGCAGGGAGATCGAGGAGCCCATCGCGGGCGCCGTTCCTGTGCCGCCGAGCGTGCGCCTGGTGATCACCGAGGGCAACTATCTGTTGCTGGACACCGAACCGTGGAGCGAGTTGCGCTCGCTGCTCGACGAGGTGTGGTTCCTCCGGCCGGACGAGGACGACCGGTTGGCCAGGCTCGTGACCCGGCACCGTAAGTTCGGCCGGTCGCTGGTGGAGGCCCAGCAGCGCGCGCGTGGCTCCGACCAACGCAACGCCGACCTCATCATGCGCACGGCGGAGCGTGCGGATCTGATCATCGAGGACATGGAGTTGCCGCAGTTCGCCGTGTGAGCCGCAACGGGCTCCGGTTGCCGGAGCGGGTCAGGTGGTGACGGCCTTTCGGAGCCGTTTCCGGCGAAAGGCCGCCTGTCCTGTCGGCGGCGTGCACGTGCCACCGGTGTCGATCGCGAAAGAGCACCACGCCTGCCAGCACGTCTGTCAGGGTCCTTGCGGCCCCCGCGCTGACCGCTCATGGTGCTGTCAATGATTTGCGGTTAACCCGTTAGCGTTGGTGTATGAGCAACAAAGCCCTGCTGGACCAGCTGCGCGCCGAGCTCGGTGCCGCCGTGGTGACGGACGTCGATGTCATGGCGACCTACTCCCGCGACCAGATGCCGCTCGCGCCCGCGGGTACACCACTGGCCGTGGTGTTGCCCGAGGACGTCGACGGGGTGCGTGCCACCGTCCGGGCGTGCGCGTCGGCGGGGGTGCCCGTGGTGCCGCGCGGAGCGGGCAGCGGGCTCAGTGGTGCGGCCAACGCCGTGGACGGCTGCGTCGTCCTCGTGACCACGAAACTCGACCGGATCGTCGAGGTCGATCCCGACAACCGGCTCGCCGTCGTGCAGCCCGGTGTGGTGAACCAGGCCCTGCGGGACGCCGTGGCGAAGCACGGACTGTTCTACCCACCCGACCCGTCCAGCTACGACTGGTGCACCATCGGCGGCAACCTGGCCACCAACGCGGGTGGCCTGTGCTGCGTCAAGTACGGCGTCACGTCCGATTTCGTGCTCGGCCTGGAGGTGGTGCTCGCCGACGGCTCACTGCTGCGTACCGGGCGGCGCACGGTGAAGGGAGTGGCGGGCTACGACCTCACCAAGCTGTTCGTGGGCAGTGAGGGAACCCTCGGCGTCATCACCGAGGCGACGCTCGCGCTGCGTCCTCTGCCGCAGGCGCCCGCCACGCTGGTGGCGGCTTTTCCGTCGGCCCCGGCCGCGGGAGAGGCCGTGAGCCGGATCGTGCGCGAGGGGCTCGTGCCGTCTTTGATGGAGATCATGGACGCCGCGACGATCAACGCGGTGAGCGGTTACCTGCGTACCGACCTGGGCGTCGGTTCCGAGCGGGGAACGTTGTTGCTCTGCCAGTCCGACATCGGTGGTGAGCAGGCGAGTGCCGAGTTGGCGGCCGTCGAACGGATCTGTTCGGAATCGGGCGCCGAGATGGTCTACCACACCGACGACCCGGCGGAGGGCGATCTGCTCATGCGGGCCCGCCGCGTCACGCTTCTCGCGCTGGAGAGCATGGGTTCCTGCATGACCGACGACGTGTGCGTGCCGAGGACACGCATCGCCGAGCTGATCACAGGGTGTGAGCGCATCGCCGAGGAAGTGGGACTCACTGTGGCCGTGGTGGGACACGCCGGTGACGGCAACATGCATCCCACGGTGGTCTACGACGCTGCGGCGGAGGGCGAGTTCGACCGGGCGAAACGCGCTTTCGACGCGATTCTGGAGCTGGGGTTGTCCCTCGGCGGGACGGTGACCGGTGAGCACGGCGTCGGCAAGTTCAAACAGGAGTGGCTGGCTCGCGAGATCGGCCCGGTGGGACTCGACGTGCACCGGCGCATCAAGCGGGCACTCGACCCGGAGAACGTGTTCAACCCCGGTTCGATGTTCTCGCTGTGACCGTTTTTTCCGGCTCTGCTGTGACGCCCCACGGCCCGTCGGTGTTCGCGAGGGGCTGTCACAGCAGGGTCAGCAGGCCGACGATCGAACCGAAGGCCAGGCCGAGGGAACCCGCGAGGATCAGTACCCAGGGGGCGGGCAGAGGATCGGACACGCGGCGGTGACTTCCCCGTGACGGCGTCGACATGGTCGCCTGCCGTCCCTCCGTGTCGAGCGCCGCGCGCCGGAGCTTCAGCGATTCCTCCCCGGCCCCGGACAGCAGCCCGTACCCGCCGGAGAGGTCCGCCATCGGTGCCGGAGGTTGCCCGGACGTGGCGGACTCAGCGGACGGCGTCTGCTGGGCGGGCGAAGTCTGTTGTGCCTGTTGTGTCGCCCGTGGTGGGGGTGCATACCTCGCCTGCGCACGCAACGCCTCCGCCAGCAGGCGCTCCGGGTCGTCGCTCATCGACGTTCAGCGTAGTCCGCCGGCGTCGGATGTCCGACGCCCATCGAGAGGCATCTTCAGGCGACCTTCGGGACGTGACCGTCGGCCCAGGCCCCTCGCCGCAGCACTCCGAGGGGCCGCAGGTCGTCGTCCAGCACCACGGCGTCGGCCGACAGGCCGGGTCGCAACGCGCCCGTGTCGCCGTCGACGCCCAGCAGCTGAGCCGGCCGGGTGGCGGTCGCGGCGACGGCGTCGGCGATGCCGAGTCCCGCGCCGTGGACGAGGTTGCGGAACGCGGCGTCCATGGTGAGCGTGCTGCCCGCGAGCGACCCGCTGTCCGGCAGCGTGGCCACGCCGTCCTTGACCTCGACTTCCAGACCGCCGAGCCGGTAGGAGCCGTCCGCGACGTCGGTGGCCGACATGGCGTCGGTGACGAGCACGGTCCTCGACGGTCCCGCGTGGCGGGCGGCGAACCGCACCACGTCGGGGTGGAGGTGCACGAGATCACAGATCAACTCGACGGTCACCCGGTCGTCGTCGAGCAACACCCCCACGGGGCCGGGTTCCCGGTGGTGCAGTGGGCGCATGCCGTTGAACAGGTGCGTCGCCACGGTGGCACCTGCATCCACGGCTGCCCAAACCCGCTCGGCCACCGCATCGGTGTGTCCTATGGCGGCGATCACTCCGGCTTCGCTGAGCCGGCGCACGGCCTCGATTCCGCCGGTGAGTTCGGGGGCGAGTGTCACCATGCGGATGTGTCCACGGCCCGCCTTCAGCAGGTCCTCGACGACTTCCGCGTCGGGGTCGCGCAACACCGCCGGGTCGTGTGCGCCGCAACGGGCCTCGGAGATGAACGGCCCTTCCAGGTGGATGCCCGCTAGCTCACCGTCGGTGACCAGTTCGGTGAGCGCGGCCATCTGGTCGGCGAGCTCGTTCGGGGGTGCGGACACCAGGCTCGCCAGGAGAGTGGTGGTTCCGTGCCTGCGGTGGGTTTCCACGGCCGTGCGCGCTTCGGCCGGGTCTGCGCTGGTGAACGAGCCGCCGCCACCGCCGTGGCAGTGTATGTCGACGAATCCGGGCACGACATGTGCGCCGCCGAGGTCGAGGTGTTGTCCCGGCGGTGGGTCGCCGACGCCCACGCCGCTGATTCGTTCTCCGGAGACGGAGAGCCAACCGTCGGCGAGCATCCCGTCAGGACAGTGGATGCGGCCGCCGGTGAGGACCAGATTGTCGCTGCCGTTCACGACCACATCTTATTGGTCCAGACCAGGGAGCGGGTAATGGTCGAGGAGTGATACTGCTTGCGGTCGGTCAGCGGGGGACCGAGCGACGTCCGTCGTTCATCGCCCGCTGCAACGCGTCCAGCGCGCGGCTCGCCGTGGATTTCACGGTGCCCCGCGAGATGCCCGCGGCCTCGGAGATCTCGGCTTCGGACAGCCCGCCGTAGTATCGCAGTACCAGCACTTCCCGCTGCCGGGGCGGCAGCTTCGACAGCGCGTGCACGACTGCCTGGTGTTCGGTGGACAGCATGGCCAGGCTCTCGGCCGACCGCGCGTTGACCGCGTGCGGAGGCACGTAGTCGCGAGCGGTCTTACGCCTGCGCAACACGCTGCGGGAGCCGTTCACCACCGCTGTCCGCAGATACGACACGGCCGCGGCGGCGTCGCGCAGTTTCCCCCAGTTGCGGTGCAGACCCGTGAACGCCTCCTGCACCACGTCCTCGGCCGTGGCTGGTTCGTCGACCAGCAGGATCGCCAGTCGCACCAGCCGCATCCGATGTTGCCGGTAGAGGTCCTCGAGCGTGAGCGGTCCCGAGGGTTGAGGCCGCCGTGCGGGCGCGTCCAACGTGCGCAGGTGGGATAGCGTCTGTTCGACGTCGCGTTCCACTCCGCGCGTGGCCTTGCGGTGGCGTGTCGGCTCGGCGCTGCCGTGCATCCGAAACCTGCCCATCCTCGACGATTAGCTCCCTGTGCGGAGAGCGTATCGGCTGCCGGTCCACTGACCCAACAGACGGGCGTGAGGACCGCCCGAACGCACTTGCGCGGGGCAGGCCCGTCCTTTCCTTCCTGGTCAGCCTGCCCGCGGTCTTCTCAGTAGCCTCCGCCGAGCTTCGTGCCGAGCTTCGTGTGGTCCCAACTGACGATCTTCGTGGGGGTGCAGATCAGCCCGACTCGCTTCGGTGCCTGCGCGGCCACCGCTTTTTCGAGCGCGTCGACGTCCACGCCCGGCGTGTAGCGGCGGGCGAGGTCGAGGCCGATGGCGGCCACGGCGTTGGTGTCGGTGACGAGTTCGATGTCGCACTCCATCGACACACCTCGAAGCCGGTCGTAGGAATCGCCCGACTCGATCAGCAGGGTCACCCGCGGGTCTCTGCGCAGGTTCACCGCCTTCTGCGACTTGCCGTAGGTCCAGGTGGCCAGCCGCAACGGTGGGGTGGCGTCCGGAGCGAGGTCGCGGGGGACGTACCACAGCGGTGCCAGGTGTGGCCTGCCGTTCGGGCCGAGGGTAGCCAGGGTGACCACGGTGTGCTCGGTGACGTAGTACACGAGTTCGTCCGCGCTCATCCGGATCGCGTCGCGTCGGGACATCTCGACCGCCTACTTCCGGGTGAGTTCCGTGGCGGCGCGGCCGGAACGCCCCGTGATGGCGGCCTTTCGCGCGCCGCGCCGGGCGATGTCCTCCAGTGCCGCCTTGTCCGCGCGGGGCACTCGGAAGCGGGCGCCGATCTCGACGATCGGCGGCAGGAACGCCCGGATCAACTTCAGCGCGCCGACCCAGCGCGGGACGTGGATGGTGCGGGCCCTGCGCTTGATACCGTCCTGCAGCTGGTCGAGCGCCAGGTCGAGCGGGTACGTCTTGCCGAGAGGTCCGGGCAGGCCACTGCGGAGCTTGCCGAACACGGGGTGCGCGTCGGCGCTGTCCACGAGGTCGGTTTTGATCCACGTCGGGTGGGCGACGCCGACCTTGACACCGAGGTGGGCGACCTCGGCGCGCAGGCTGTTGCAGAACGCCTCGACCCCGGCTTTGGCGGAGGCGTAGTTCGCCATGCCCGGGGCGTGCGTGACGGCGGCGAGCGAGGAGATCGCCAGCAGGTAGCCCTTGCGCGCGATCACGTGGGGCATGGTGACGCGGAAGGTGCGCCACACGCCGAGCAGGTCGATCTCGAAGACCCGTTCGAACGCGGCGGGGTCCACCGAGCGGACGAAACCGGTGGTGGCGATACCGGCGTTGGCGATCACGATGTCGATCCCGCCGAAGTGGTCCACCACGCCGGTGACGGCCTTCTCCAGTGCCGCCCAGTCGGTGACGTCGGCCTCCCACGACTCGGCGGACGGGCCGATGCGCTCGGCGACCTTCCGCTGTTCATCGGCCTCGATGCCCACCAGCGCGACCTTGGCTCCGTCGGCGGCGAGTCGTTCCGCGAGTCCTGCGCCTATACCTCTCGCCGCGCCGGTGATGAGCACGACCTTGTTCCGCACGTTTCTGCGGGCCGGGAACGTTGGCAGCAGCGCCATCGGAACGCCTCCTCGCTTGCGGTCTGGCCGGACGTTACCGGAACTTACTCGAAGTAGGCTACTTCACGGTAGGGTGAAATCGGGAATGATCACCGCACGCGACGGTGTTGCTTCGACCATGACGGTAAATCCTGGCTCGATCGGCATCTGGCGTCCGGCGTTCCAGCTCGACGCCGAGCTCGCGACCGAAGTGGAGAAACTCGGCTACGGTGCCATCTGGGTCGGCGGCTCCCCGCCGGAGGACCTGGAGATCGTCGAGACCCTGCTCGACGCCACCGAACACATCGCCGTGGCCACGGGCATCGTCAACATGTGGCAGGCCGACCCGGACGCGCTCGCCCGTTCCTGCCACCGGATCGAGGCCAAACATCCGGGCCGCTTCCTGTTGGGTGTCGGGGTAGGACACCGCGAGGCCACTCAGGAGTACCAGAAGCCCTACGACAAGATCGTGTCCTACTTGGACGCCTTGGCCGCGGCGGATGTCCCGGGTTCGGCCACTGTGCTCGCCGCGCTCGGCCCGAGAGTGCTCAGGTTGTCGGCCGAGCGCACCGCCGGAGCGCACCCTTACCTCACCACGCCCGAACACACCCGCAGGGCACGCGAGATCCTGGGTGACGGTGTCCTGCTCGCACCGGAACAGAAGGTGGTCCTCGAATCCGATCCGGAGCGGGCTCGGCGGCAAGCCCGGCCCATGGTCTCCCGGTACCTCGAACTCACCAATTACGCCGGTAATCTCCGCAGACTCGGCTGGACCGATACAGACCTCGTCGACGGAGGTAGCGACGCACTCATCGACGCGCTCGCCGTGCACGGCGACGCGGACACCATCGTGCGAGGTGTCCGGGCCCATCTCGACGCGGGAGCCGACCACGTGTGCGTCCAGGTATTGCCCATGGACATCGACCCGCTGCCGGCCTACCGGGCGATCGCCGACGCCATGGGGCTGAGCACGGCGGTGTGATCTGGTAATCCGCGTCACCGCGCGAAAACGTGCCGCCTCGTAGGATGCGGGCAAAGGAGGTGTTCCGGCCGATCGGCGCCATGCCCGCCATGTCTGCTGTGTCTGCCACGTCGAGGCAGGGCCGGGACCACGTCCGGCAAGCGCCCGCATCCGAGGAGGACAACGATGCCCATCGCTACACCCGAGGTCTACGCCGAGATGCTGGACCGGGCCAGGGCGAACGAGTTCGCGTACCCGGCGATCAACGTGACCTCGTCCGAGACGCTCAATGCCGCATTGCGGGGTTTCGCCGAGGCGGAAAGCGACGGGATCATTCAATTCTCCACCGGTGGCGCCGAGTTCGCCTCGGGCCAGAAGGTGAAGGACATGGTCACGGGTGCGCGGGCTCTGGCCGAGTTCGCGCACGTCGTCGCGGACAAGTACCCGGTCAACATCGCGTTGCACACCGACCACTGCCCCAAGGAGAAGCTCGACGGGTTCGTCAACCCGTTGATCGAGATCTCCAAGGAACGGGTCAAGCGGGGTGAGAACCCGCTGTTCCAGTCCCACATGTGGGACGGTTCGGCGATCGACCTCGACGAGAACCTCAAGATCGCTTCCGACCTGCTCGAGAAGGCCGCCGAGGCCAAGATCATCCTTGAGGTGGAGATCGGCGTCGTCGGCGGTGAGGAGGACGGTGTCTCCAACGAGATCAACGAGAAGCTCTACACCGCCGAGGGCGACTTCTTAAAGACCGTCGACGCGCTCGGCACCGGTGAGAAGGGCCGGTACCTGCTCGCCGCGACGTTCGGCAACGTGCACGGTGTGTACAAGCCCGGCGCGGTGAAGCTGCGTCCGGAGATCCTCAAGCGCGGTCAGCGGGTCGCCGCCGAGAAGCTGGGACTGCCCGAGGGTTCCAAGCCGTTCGAGCTGGTGTTCCACGGCGGTTCCGGTTCCGCTCTGGAGCAGATCCACGAGGCGATCTCGTACGGCGTGGTGAAGATGAACATCGACACCGACACCCAGTACGCGTTCACCCGTCCGATCGCCGCGCACATGTTCACCAACTACGACGGTGTGCTGAAGGTCGACGGCGACGTCGGCAACAAGAAGACCTACGACCCGCGCAGCTACCTCAAGAAGGCCGAGGAGTCCATGGCCGCGCGCGTCGTCGAGGCTGCTGAACACCTGAAGTCGGCGGGCCGCAAGCTCTGACGCTCCGCCGCCTTGAGCCACGCCGTGCGTCATGGCGCACAATGACGTCATGACGCACGGCAACCTTCTCGAACCCGATCCCACTCGTCTCCCGGAACGTCCCGACGCGCAGTCAGCTCTCGACACGGACACCGATCCGGCGAAGGTCGCCGCCGAGTACCCCGATTTCAGCGAGGCCTGGGCCGCGCTGGCCGAACGGGCCCTGGCCGATGGCGACAACATCGCCGCCTACGCCTACGCGCGCACCGGCTATCACCGCGGGCTCGACCAACTGCGCAAGGCGGGCTGGAAGGGTTTCGGCCCGGTGCCGTGGTCCCACCGCCCCAACCAGGGTTTCCTGCGCTCGGTCGCGGCGTTGGCGCGGGCGGCGCAACGCATCGGCGAAACCGACGAGTACGAGCGTTGCACCAAGCTCGTCGCCGAATCCGACCCCGAAGCGCCGAAGGCGCTGGGCCTGGAGTAAGCGGCGGTAGGCAGTCCGGTCACGTCGTTCCGCCGGTCAGCAGCGGTCGAGCATGTCCTCCAACGCGGTGACCTCGTCCTGCTCGACCGTCAGGTCCCAGGTGTGCTTCACGTCGATCCAGTCGATCGCGTAGGTGCACCAATAGCTTTCCAGCGGCGGCTTCCAGTCCTCGGGTCCTTGGTCGCCTTTGGACTGGTTGACGCTGTCGGTGACGGCGAGCAGGTTCGCGCCTTCGAGGTCGTTGGCGAACCGCTCCCGTTCGTCGTCGGTCCAGGCGTCGGCGCCGGTGCGCCACGCCTCGGCCAACGGCACGACGTGGTCGATGTCCACGTCGGAGGGATCGGTCCATTTCTCACCGTCGTACGGGCTGGTCCACGATCCCGAGGTCGGATAGCAGTCGGAGCCCACTTCGACGTCGGTGCCGTCGCGTTTGAGTACCGCTTCGCGCGTGTTGCAGTTCTCGCCCTGGTTGCTCCAGTGCGGGAACCGGTCGCGGTCGTAACCGTCGAGGCTGCCCTCGGCGGCCACGGTGAGTTCGGCGAGTTGTTTCCGCGCCGACTCCGCGTCTGCGGTGCCGGGCGAGGAGCTTTCCGCTGGTGACGACGATTCGCTCGCGCTCGGTGTGGCACCACCGGCTTCGGCGTCCTGTCGGGCAGCGCAACTGGCCAACAACAAAGCACCGACGGTGATCAATGCGATCCGGAGAGTAATCGATCGTGTCACGCCTCGACTGTGACCGATCGGGGAAAGCACATCAATACTTTCGTGCCATGCCACACGAATAGACGCACGTGGGGCCACCCGGAAAACCCGGGTGGCCCCACGTGGTCGATCGGGTTCAGTCGTCCCGGTCGTCAGGAACCGAGCAGACTGTCACAGTTGTTCCGCGGCTTCTCACCGTTGAGCATCCCGGCCATCCAACCGACCGCCTGCGGGTAGGCCCGCAACATGCCACCGATGTGCGACGGGACGTACGAGGTGGTGAACTGCACCGTGCCGCCCTGTTCACACCAGTCCACGGCCATCTGCCTGCCCTGGTTGTAGGGCACGATGTCGTCCAGCTTGCTGTGCAACACGAACACCGGGACATCGGGTGCGCGCTGACCGATCCGCTGTTCCGCGACCACCGAGGCGTACGGCTCCTCGTCGAGGTACTCCTCCAACGCCCTGCCGTCCTTGGTCAGGTCGGAGGTGTCCATGAACGCGTACTTCAGAATGGCGTCCTCGGTGCACGCCTCGGCGAGTCCGTCCATCAGCCGCCTGCCCTCGTCGTTCACCACGTCGTTGAGGTTGATCTCGTCGTAGGCGGCGTCGAGGCTCAACAGCGAGAACCCGAGGAAACCGGCGGCGTAGTGGCGGTCCAGCACGGGTGCGACCTCCGCGAGGTTCGCCGGCGGCGCACCGGCATAGGCGCCCTTGACGTCGAGCTCGGGTGCGTACTCGTCGATGAGTTCGGCCGCCGCGGCCGAGGCACCACCGCCTTGCGAGTATCCGGCGAGCACCACCGGGCTGTCCGCGGACAGGTCCGCATCCGGGACCCGCTGCGCCGCGCGCGCGGCGTCCAACACGGCGTGCGCTTCCGCCGCGCGGTTGACGTAGGTGTGCATCCCCGGAGTGCCCAGGCCCTCGTAGTCGGTGACGACGACCGCGTAACCGAGGGCGAGTAGGCCGGTGACGAACGGCCCCTCGTACTCCAGACCCAGCGCCAGCTTCTTCGACGGTGCACAGTCGTCGCCGACGCCCTGCGTCCCGGGCGCGTAGCTCACCAGCGGTCGGGCACCCTCTCCCCGCCACTTCCGTTCGGGCACCAGCAGTGTGCCCGTGACGGCGTTCGGAGCGCCGTGGGTGTCACTGCTGAGATACATCAGCCGATGGACGTCGGCGTCCGGTTCGATGAGTTTGACGGGGTCGAGATAGAATTCGCCGGGTTCGTGTTTGAGGAGATCGCCGGGATCGCCCGCGGGTAGTGGTGACGGTGGAGTGTAGAAGTCCTCTTCGTTCTCCGCGGCGTGCGCGGTGGTGCCGGCCGTGAGCACGGCCAGCCCGGTGATCCCGGCAGCCAGCGTGGCTAGGAGACGTCGAGCCCGACCAGGTGGACGCATGGGCGCTCCTTGTGAATTTTCGACAACTCTGTCCCGAGTCGGATTCTGTGGCGACAACGGGCGTTGTCAACGTGTGGTGGAGCTATTGCTCCTCAACCCACGAATCGGAGCGCCGACCTTGCTCATCCGATGACAAAAAATCACATGTTCAAGCCGGGCGGACCAATCTCAGGTCCTGGGTGTGCCGGTACCACGTCCACCGTTCCATCGGCCGGGCGTACGGCACCCCGTCCGAGACAGGGGTGACGGGATCACAACCGAGCTGGAACGCCCTGCCCTCGTACGTCGTACGGCGCCGCCGGAAGCGGCCACGCGTCACCGTCACGACCAATCCCGCCGGTCCCGCGTGCACTTCGAGGGACCGGGCCTCACCACGCAGCGCGACGGTGTCGTCGCAGTACCCGATGCCCCGCACGGGCGCGATGACGCCCCGCCCCACCAGCACGCCGCCCACGTCGTCGCGAATTAGCGGTACCGGGTTCTCGGCACCGGTCAACGCCAGCCGCTGCGCGGCGGCGGGTTCGGTCGGCAAGCTCCACAAAGCGGCGACACCCGACCGGGGATCGGTGGGGACGAAGCCCACGACGGTGGAGGCCAGCAGGTCCTTGCGCAACAGCCGCAGTGCCACGGCGGCCAGGTCGGCGTCGGTGCCCGCCACCACGACGGTGCGCTCGGTCGACTCGTCCCGGGCGAGCAGCGGGTCGACCTCCCGCTTGCCCGGCCGGGGTGGAAGTTCCTCCAACGTGACGTCGCTCGCCACGGAAGTGATGTCCGGTAGCGATTCGGCCGCGTCTCCGCAAGCCAACACCAGTCCACCCATGCCGTGCTCCTCGGTTAGGCTCATGCACCGGCATCTTGATGCGCGCCATCCATCCTGCCGTCGAATACCAGGAGTGTTACATGCCGGCCATCGTGCTCGTCGGTGCCCAGTGGGGCGACGAAGGCAAGGGCAAGGCCACCGATCTGCTCGGCGACCGTGTTCAGTGGGTCGTCCGTTTCCAGGGCGGCAACAACGCGGGCCACACGGTCGTCCTGCCCGACGGTCAGGACTTCGCGCTGCACCTCATCCCGTCCGGCATTCTCACGCCCGGAGTCACCAACGTGATCGGCAACGGCGTGGTGGTGGACCCTGGCGTCCTGTTGGACGAACTGGCGGGTCTGGAGGAGCGCGGGATCAACACCGAGAAGCTGCTGATCTCGGCCGATGCGCACCTGATCATGCCGTACCACGTGGCCATCGACAAAGTCACCGAGCGGTACCTCGGGGCGAAGCGGATCGGCACCACCGGGCGCGGCATCGGCCCGTGCTACCAGGACAAGGTCGCCAGGGTGGGTGTGCGGGTCCAGGACCTGCTCGACGAGAAGATCCTGCGCCAGAAGGTCGAGGCCGCACTGGAGTTCAAGAACCAGGTGCTGGTCAAGGTCTACAACCGCAAGGCCCTCGACGTCGACGAGGTCGCCGACACCGTGCTGGCCCAGGGCGAGAAGTTCGCCCACCGCATCGCCGACACCCGGCTGGAGCTCAACAAGGCACTGGAGCGTGGCGAGACGGTGCTGTTGGAAGGGTCACAGGGCACCCTGCTCGACGTCGACCACGGCACCTACCCGTTCGTCACGTCGTCCAACCCGACCGCCGGAGGGGCGAGCGCCGGGTCCGGGATCGGTCCCGGCCGCATCACCACGGTGCTGGGCATCCTCAAGGCCTACACGACCAGGGTCGGCTCGGGGCCGTTCCCCACGGAACTGCACGACGAGGCCGGTGAGAACCTGCGCAAGGCCGGTGGCGAGTTCGGTGTCACCACGGGCCGTTCGCGTCGCACGGGCTGGTTCGATGCGGTGATCGGGCGGTACGCGGCGCGGGTGAACGGCATCACCGACTACTTCCTGACCAAGCTTGACGTGCTGTCGGGACTGGAGCGTGTGCCGGTGTGCGTGGCGTACGAGGTGGACGGCCGCCGCGTCGAGGACATGCCGATGACCCAGACCGACGTCCACCACGCCGTGCCGATCTACGAGGAGCTGCCCGGCTGGCAGGAGGACATCAGCGGCTGCCGGAGCTTCGACGAACTGCCGGCCAACGCGCGGGCGTACGTGGAGCGGCTGGAGGAGCTGATGGGTGCCCGTATCTCGGCCATCGGCGTCGGCCCCGGCCGCGAACAGACCATCGTCCGCCACGAGTTCGTCTGACCGTCCGACGCAGGCTGCGTCGTCGTGTCCGCAGCCTGCGTCGTCGTGTCCGCAGGTTAGGTAGCTGTGTCCGCAGCCTGCGTAGCTGTGTCTGCAGCCTGCGTAGATGTCAGCACCTCACGACACTGCCTCACGACACGGGCTGCCTTGCGGCTTTCACGGCCTCCATGGCTTCCACGGCGATGTCGGGGTGGTCGGCGAACACGCCGTCGATCCCGGTGGCCAGGAACACCTCGTAGGCGGCGAAGATGTCTCCCCAGGCCGCCGGGTCGTCCGATGACCGCAGGTCGGTGGGCAGGAACTCGTTCTCCGCCCGGAACGTCCACGGATGCACGTCCAGCCCCGCCCCGTGGGCGTCGTCGACGAGCGTCGTCGGCTCCCCGAGGGCGCCGTCGTCCGTGCGCGGGACGACACGGTCCAGGGCGGGACCGAGCCCGTCGGCGTAGCGGGCGATCTCGGCCAGTCCGTCCCGGGTCACGAGGTCGTCGTAGGTACGCGGGTCGCCGGAGTGTACGAAGTCGTACGGCGCCCCGGACGCCCCCACCAGCTGCACGAGCGGCACGCGCAGTCGTCGGTCGAGTTGTTTGAGGTTGCCGACCTCGAACGATTGCACGTAGACCTTGGCGCCCGACCGGTTGAGGCCGTTGCGGTTGAGCGCCTTGACCAACGCCGGTTCGAGCGCGAGGCCCTGCTCGGCGAAGTAGGTTGGGTGCTTGGTCTCGATGTACAGGCCGATGGGGCGGCCCAGTTCGCGGGACAGTCGCCGCGACAGGTCCACGACCTCCTGGAACGTCGGGATCTCGAAGCGGCCGTCGTAGATGGTGTTGTGCGGCCGCAGGTCGGGGATGCGTTCGACGGCGCGCAGGGTCTTGAGCTCGGCGAGTGTGAAGTCCTCGGCGAACCATCCGGTCACCGGCGTGCCGTCCACGATCTTGGTGGTCTTGCGGTCGGCGAACTCGGGGCGCTGGGCGACGTCGGTGGTGCCCCCGATCTCGGGTTCGTGGCGGGCGACGAGGACACCGTCGGAGGTGGTGACGAGGTCGGGTTCGATGTAGTCGGCGCCCATCCTCGCCGCCAGTTCGTAGGCGGCGAGGGTGTGTTCGGGCCGGTAGCCCGACGCGCCCCGGTGGCCGATGACGACGAACTCCTCGTCGCCGGGGGAGCCGCCGTGTCGGGTGGTCTCGGCTTCCTCGGTGTGCCGATCGCCCGCCGCGTGCGCCGGTGCCGCGGTGGTGACTCCGAGCACCGCGAGGCCGCACAGGGCCAGCAGCGCCAGTCTGCTTCGCATGGTCTGCCCTCTTCTCGTGTCGAGTCGATCAGTGCCGCCGACCTTGGTCGGTCCTCGCGACGTGGCGGCGACGTGGCGTGGGCCGAAAGGAGACATACCAGTGAACGGGGGCCAATCGGCTCGGCTTACGCTGTGCCACGTGCGCGTCCTGGTTATCGGCTCCGGAGCCCGTGAACACGCCCTCGTTCTCGCCGCGTCACACGATCCGGCGGTGACGGCGCTCGGCTGCGCGCCGGGTAACGCCGGAACGGCCGGTGTGTCCGAGACTCTCGGGGTGGATCTGACCGACCCCGAGGCCGTCGCCGAGCTGGCGGTGTCGTGGAAGGCCGATCTGGTGGTGGTCGGGCCCGAGGTGCCGTTGGTGATGGGCGTGGCCGATGCCGTGCGCGCCGTGGGTGTGCCGTGCTTCGGTCCGAGTGCGCGGGCGGCGCGGATCGAGGGGTCGAAGTCGTTCGCCAAGGAGGTCATGGCCGCGGCCGGGGTGCCGACCGCGCGCAGCGAGGTGGTGAACAATCCGGCTCACCTCGATGCGGCGTTGGCGCGGTTCGGGCCGACGTGGGTGGTGAAGGACGACGGTCTCGCCGCGGGCAAGGGCGTGGTGGTGACCACCGAGCTGGAACGTGCCCGCAAGCACGCGTTGATGTTGTTGGACGGCGGCCATCCGGTGGTGTTGGAGTCGTTCCTCGACGGCCCCGAGGCGTCGCTGTTCTGCCTCGTCGACGGGCACACCGTCGTGCCGCTGCTTCCGGCGCAGGACTTCAAACGGGTCGGTGACGACGACATCGGTCCGAACACCGGTGGCATGGGTGCGTACGCGCCGTTGCCGTGGGCACCGCCCGACCTGGTCGACACCGTGGTGTCCGAGATCGTGCGTCCCGTGGTGGACGAGTTGGCTCGCCGGGACGCGCCGTTCTCGGGGTTGTTGTACACGGGGTTGGCGCTGACGTCGTCGGGGCCGCAGGTGATCGAGTTCAACTGCCGGTTCGGTGACCCCGAGACGCAGGCCGTGCTGGCGCTGTTGCGTTCGCCGCTGGCGCAGTTGTTGCATGCGACGGCGACGGGCACGTTGGCCGAGCAGCCGCCGCTCGAGTGGGCCGACGGTGCCGCTGTGACGGTCGTCGTGGCCGCCGACGGCTATCCGGGACGCCCTCGCATCGGGGACGTGATCGCCGGAAGCGAGGGCGAGGGCGTGCTGCACGCGGGTACGCGCCGTCGGGAGGACGGCGCGGTGGTGTCGAACGGTGGCCGGGTGTTGTCGGTGGTGGGTGTCGGTGCCGACCTCGCGGCCGCGAGGGAGCAGGCGTACGAGCGGGTGGGCAGGATCAACCTGCCGGGTTCACATCACCGTTCGGACATCGCAGCTCGGGCGGCGCGCGGGGAATTGTCGGCTCCGCGGTCGTCGCGGCAGCCGGAATCGGCGTAGTCGACGGTCCGATAAGGGGCAGTACGTGTTCTCCCTCACGAATCGGGCACCGAACGGTACTTTTTGCTGCTCGGATTTCAGGCCACGATCACCTGCGGATTGATAACCTGCACCGAGAAGCTGGCTGACTACTGGTCGTAGCAGGGGGTGCGCAGTGTCAGAACGACCCGCGAAATCGCCGTGGGGGTTCTGGTGGCTAGAGGGTGACAAGGGTGCGGCACCGGCTGTCCCCGATGTTCCAGGGCTGCCTGTCGTCAAGGACATCACGGTTTCTCCCGACAAGATCGTCGCGGTGGCCGACGTCATCGAGGAACAGGCGAAGGCGCTGGAGCGCAAGGTGACCGAGCACGTGGGGGCGCTGAACATCGAATCCCCTGCCGACGACATCGTGTCGCAGGAAGCCGCGGAAGCCTGGAACGCCGTCGTCAGCAGTGGTGAGAACTCGTACAGCAGCCGGGTCATGGCGTATGTGCACGGGTTGCATGATCTGGCCGAACAGCTTCGCGCCGCAGGACGTAGGTATCTCGCGGAGGACGAGGACAACGCAGCGGCCGTGCGCGAGGCCGGGGGCAGCTAGTCGTTGCGGATGTGTACGCCGCTGTCGGCGGGTGTCGGCAGCACAGGCCGTCAGAACGGAAAAGTCGCCGCCAGACAAGGACGCGAGATGAACGATGTAGACATCGTGGCCCGGGCCGAGCGGATTCGGGATCATCGGTTCACCGGCTACACCAACAACATGCTCGCCGACGAGATCGAGCTGTTCAAAACCGGCCGGGGCATCGCGGGACTGTCCGATGCGGTCGCCGCGCTGAAGGCCGTGGCGCAGGCGTTGTCGGAAACGGACGAGACGTTGCGCACCGAACTCGCCGAACTGGGGGTCGAGTGGAGCAGTGTCGCGGGTGAACAGGCCGCCTCGGCCGTCGAGAGGGAGGCCGAGTTCTCCGAGGAGGCCAACGAGAAGGTCAGCAGCTCCGCCGAACGGATCTTCGCGCAGGGCGAGGCGTTCAACCGCACTCGGCACTCGTTGCCCGAGCCGCAGGAACTGCGGGATTCGACCGAGGGCTACAGGATCTCTGACTTCGCTCTCAGCCTGATCGGTTTCGAGACCGACCACGTCCGCAAGCTCGAGCGGGCGGTGGAAGCCCGGGAGCAGGCGCTTCAGGCGTTGAACGACTATGCCAAGGAAAGCGGCGACAACCTGTTGGAGGCCCCCGAACTACGTGCGCCGGACCGTTTCGTCGCGGAGATTTCCGCGCCGGTGCCCGAATCGATCGACGCGGGAGGTGAACCCGCGGACACGACCGCGGCGGCGAGCGCCTCGGGTACGGCCGCTCCGGTTGCTTCCGGAGCGCCACCGGCGTCGGGTGTGTCGGCGCAGTCGGGTACCGGGGCGAGCGGCGCGGTCACTCCGTCGTCCGCTGCCGCTCCCGTGACCGGTGCTCCCCTGCCGGGTGGAACGCCGCCGACGAGCAGTGGTGGGCGTGCCGTGTCGCCACCGGTTTCGGGTAGCCAGGGCACGGGTTCGGCCTTTCCGAGCGGTGCCACGGGCTCACCGTCGGCGCCGGGGGCTGGAGCCGCCGGTGGTGTTCCGGGCTACGTGGGCGGTGTCCGTGGTCCCGAGGACGCTGGCCGTTCGCAACGTGTTCCCACCGGCCAGCAGGGCAGCACCGGCTCGGTTCCCCCTGGCAGTCAGGACATTCGTGCCACCGGTTCGGACCGTTTGGCGAAGCCACCGGCCGGTGTGGGGGGTGGTTCGGCGGGGCCTGTCGGTTCGACGCCGAACACCGGCGGCGTGCCCGGAAAGCCCGCGCCCGGGGGGCCCGAGGGGACGCCACCTGGAAAACCCGCGCCCGGTGAGCCAGGCGAGGCCGGCGAGGCACTGCTCGGTGAGGGCATGTCCACCGGGGCGGTCCAGCCCCAATCTGGCTCTGCGCCCGACGGTGACATCGGTGCGGCTTCGGGCTCCGAAGCGCGTGGTGGTCCGTCGTTGAACGACATCGGTGGGGGAATCGCGGCGCTGGGTGCGGGCGGCATCGCCGGTGCTCTCAGCGGTGGTGAGCGTTCGGGTCGCGGTGTGGGGCGCAGTGCGCCCGGAGCCGCGCGGTCGCCGCATCCGCTCTCCGTCGGTGACCTGCCGGAGGAGGAGGCCCGGGTCCAGCGCAGTTCCGAGCGACTGAACCCCGGTGGCGCGGGCCGCAGGGACGCGTTCCTGGAGAAGGCGATGCCCGGCGAGGAAGACGATGAACACGTGCGCCGGTTCGGGGTCGACGACAACGACTTGTTCACGGACCAGCGTATGGTGACTCCCGACGTGATCGGCGACGACGGTTCGGACGGACAATAGTGAGCACGATGGCGGGCGGCAGTGTGGTTTTGTCCACATTGGAGTTCGATGTGCTTTGGGAGCATTTGGACCTGCCGCGACGCCATGTCGCTCTCGACGTGCCGAGTCCTGGAGTCACGTACACCGAACGCGCGCGATTCGTCGAGCAGGCGTGGGAATCGCTTGCCGCGCGTGGGCTCACACAGGGCCGGGGTGCGACCGCGGAAATCGACGATCTGCTGTACCTGCTCGCCAGGCCACAGACGAGTGTCGACGTGTGGGTGTGGACGGACAGGCAGATCTCCGGCCTCGCCGCCTGCTCGGGACAGCAGGCCGTGCTCGGCGTCGTCGACGGCGACGAAGTGTGGCTCATTCCGGCTCGGGAGTCGGCGTTGGCCGAGTCGGCCGTGTCCGTAGCGGGTGAGCTTCCACCCGGGGTGGGGCGTTCGGTGAGCCTGCCGCACGACGTTCTGGTCGACGCCGACGCCGAGGCGCGAGGGGATGCGAAGGCAGTCGCCACGGCGTTGGAGGACCGCGGCGTCGAACTGTGGCAGGCCCAGGAACTCGCCGGGATGTTGTTCGGCACGGTGACGCGCGGCCAGTTCGGTGCGCAACGGCTCGATCGCGACGGCCGCATCCGCCGGGCCGGCAGGGTGATCGCGTTCCACGACACCGATGCCGGCCGGTACCTGTTCCAGGTCGCTCCGGGTAGTGACGGGCGTGACTGGGCGACGGTGACCCCGGCCGACAACGTGTTGCTCGCGCAACGGGTGTGGGAGTTGCTCGACGAGGCCTGAAGGACGAGGCCTGAAGAAGGCTGGGAACCGGTGGCGGCTCTGTCACGTCGTAAGAACGCGTGACCGGCTGTCGGACGTGGTCGTGTCGGTCGTGTCAAGGGGAGGGTGAAGAACGTGCCGGTGTACGACGCCGAGTCGATGAAGATCACGGCGGAGCGGGTCGACCGTATCGCCGAGGATTTCCGTTCGTCCATGGACAAACTCAAAGGAATCCAGGGGCGGAGCCCGTTCGGCGAGGTTGAGGATCCGGACAGTCCGGAGAAGGCCGAAGGCACGGTCGGTGCGTTCACCGACGGCATGCGCTCGGAGTTCGACGCCGCGGCACGGCGGGTCAGTGCGGCCAGTACGGCGCTGCGGGACGCGGTGAACGCCATGACGGAGGCCGACGCGGTCGCGGCGGAGAACCTGACTGCGAGGGATCTGTAGATGACGGGCGCGGGTATTCCGGCGGAGTGGGCCGAGGTAGAGACCAAAGCAGCGCGGGTCGACGACGTCGATCCCGGTGGGATCGACGAGGTGGCGCGCCAGTTCGAGGAGGCGTCACGCGACGCCGGTGATCACACGAGTGATCTGGCCAATGCGGCCGCCCCGCTGCAGGACGGCGGCGTGTGGTCGGGCCCGGCGGCCGACGCGTTCTTCGACTATGTCAACAAGATCGCCGAGGCGGGTAACAAGGTCAGGGACAAGCTCGACGAGGTCGCCGCGGAGTTGTCGTCGCTGCAGGAAACCCTGGCCCGCATCAAGCGGGAGATCGAGAGCGTCAAGGAGGACGCGAAGAAGGCGATCGACGACCGCAACGCCGAAGCGCAGAAACAGGCCGACGCAGCAGCCGCCGCCATGCGGGAGTACGAGAACGGCGACCGTGACTCGCCGCCCTCGCCGACCGCCGAGGAGATCATCAAGGCGGCCGGTGAGGAGAACAGCCGCACCGCGAAGGACGCGGCCAAGCAGATCGACGACCTTCTGCGGCAGTCGAACGAGGCCATCAAAAGGGCACAGGAACTGATGAAAACCGAGGTCGGTGACGGTTTCTCCAGTGTTCCGGAGCCTGGTTCGGCACAGTCGCAGCAGACCGCCACAGGGGGTATCAGCGGTAGCTCGGGCGGCGCCGGTGGTGGCGGTGGCGGAGCAGGCGGTGGTGCCGGTGGTGGAGGCTTGGCCGGATACGGTCCGAGCGGTCCTCCACCTCCCAGCGGGCCGCCACCGGGCAACGTCGAGCAGTGGATCCGTGAGGCCATCAGGATTCTGCAGGCCAACGGCATACCGGTCACCGAGGAGAATATCGACGAGATCTGGACGATCATCGAGAAGGAGTCGGGTGGTAACCCGCACGCTCTGAACGACTGGGACTCCAACGCGGCCAAGGGCACGCCGTCGAAGGGCCTCATGCAGTGCATCGACCCGACATTCCAGGCGTACAAGCTTCCAGGCCACGACGACATCTGGAATCCGGTCGACAACATCATCGCGGGTGTGCGGTACACCTTCGACCGATACGGCGGGTTCGAAGGACATCCGGGGTTGAAGTCGATGGCACAGGGCGGCGCCTACCAGGGTTACTGACCACCGGGAGGATACTTCGGTGGGCGATTCCGCATAAGGTGGCGGCATGTTCGATTCCGCACCGCTTTCGGGACCGTCGCGCCGAAGCGCCGTGGCGCCGTTCCACGTCATGGAGGTGTTGTCCGCCGCGAAGGAACGGCAGCGCACACACGGCGACGTGATCGCGTTGTGCGCCGGGCAGCCGACGGCGGGCGCGCCGAGTCCGGTGTTGGAGGCCGCGCAGCGGGCCCTGCAAGAGGGTGACCTAGGCTACACGGGCCAGCTAGGTATCCCCGAATTGCGGGAGGCGATCGCGGGCCACTACGAGCGGCAGTACGGCCTCGCGGTGTCGGCGGACGACGTCATCGTCACCACGGGTTCCTCGGGTGGGTTCCTGCTGTCGTTTCTGGCTGCGTTCGACGCGGGTGCTCGTGTGGCAATGGCTCGCCCCGGTTATCCGGCGTACCGCAACCTGTTGTCGTCGCTCGGCTGCGAGGTGGTGGAGTTCGACACCGACGCGAGCACGCGGTTCCAGCCGACGACGGAGCTGTTGGAGCGGCTCGGCGAGCTGGACGGTGTGATCGTCGCGAGTCCCAGCAACCCGACGGGCACGGTGCTGCCGCCCGACGAGTTGGCGGCGATCGCGCGTTGGTGCGACGAACGCGGCGTCCAGTTGATCAGTGACGAGATCTATCACGGCATTTCGTACGAGGCCGAGGTCGGCTGTGCGTGGCAGTCCTCCACCGAAGCCGTGGTGCTGGGCTCGTTCTCGAAGTATTTCGGGATGACGGGGTGGCGGCTGGGGTGGATGCTCACTCCTCGGCGGCTGCATCGCGCCGTCGACGTGTTGACCGGTAACTACAACATCTGCGCTCCCGCGTTGGCGCAACAGGCGGCGGTGGCGGCGTTCACCGACGCTTCTTACGCCGAATTGGACGCGAACGTGGAGCGCTATCGCACCAACCGGGACGTGTTGTTGAAGGGGCTGGCGGATATCGGCTTCGGCAGGGTGGCGCCGGTGGACGGTGCGTTCTACGCCTACGTCGACGTCGGCGAGCACACCGACGACAGTCTCGCGTGGTGTCGCAGGCTGCTGGACGACACGGGCGTGGCCATCACGCCGGGTATCGACTTCGACCCCGTCCACGGTGGGAAGTTCGTGCGGCTGTCGTTCGCGGGCTCGGAAGCCGAACTCACCCAAGCCGTCGAGCGCATGGGCGAGTGGCTCCGCGCGTAGGGGCGGTGGGGGGCGGTAGGGGCGGGCTATTCGGCCGCCCACTCGTAGGACAGCTCGTACCGGTCGGCGCCACAGGCTACGCAGTCTGCGGACACGGCTACGCAGTCTGCGGACACGACTACATAGGCTGCGGACACGCGTAGGTGCGGGGGTCGGGCGAGTCGGGGCTGACCCCGAGATCTCCCTGAAAGTCCGTCGGGTCTGCAGCGCCGGACCACCCGGTCGTGACACGCTGGGAGCGAGCACCAACGAGTCGACAAATCACGGAGGGGACCATGTTCTGGAAGATCGTCGGTGGCCTGCTCTTGGCGTGGGTCGCGTTCATGGTGATCGGGAGCATCGTCGGGTTCCTGGCGAAGGCCGTGTTCTGGATCGCCGTGATCGGTGGCGGTGTGTTCGTCGGTGCCGCGGCCTACGGTGCGCTGAAGAGCAACAAGCGGAAGCAGTTGCGTTCCTGACGCGCCTCCGTATTCCCGACGCGCCTCAGGGCTCGGCCAGTACCCGCCGCGCGTGTTCGGCCCCCTGCCACAGGTGGGCGCGCAGTCCCACGGCATGTGCGCCCTCGATGTTGACGGCCCGGTCGTCGAAGAACACGCAGTCCTGCGGCTGAGCGTTCAGGCGCGACACCAGCAGTTCGTAGATCTTCGCGTCCGGCTTGGCGCATCCCACGTCGGCGGAGAACACGCGGGTGTGGAAATGCCGTGCCCACGGCTGCTGTTCGGCGAAACGGGCGAAGGACGCGGGCGCGTTGGACAGTAGCGCCAGGCGCGTTCCGTTGCGGGCGAGTTCGTCGAGCAGGGCGGCTGAGTCCGGGTCGAGTTGGGCCCAGCCCTCGATGTCGACGCGGGTGAGCTCCTCCACCAGGTCGGCGTCGATGTCGGTCCCGACGGCGTTCGCCACGGTCTTCCAGTAGGTCGCGTCGGAGACGCCGCGGTCGTAGGCGTCCCGGTTGCCCCAGTAGGCGGATTCGAAGTCGGCCAGGGACACGCCGAGGCGGTTCGCCAGGTCCGGCAGCGCCTTGGTGCGGGTACAGATCACTTCGCCGTAGTCGAAGACCACCCAGGTCATATCAGTTTCCCGTCTTGTCGAAGGGGCTGGTGTCGATGCGGCGCAGCGCCTCGGTCACGTCGGCTTCCGAGACGTCGCGGTGCAGGACGAATCGCACTTTGCCGGCCATGGGCAGCGCCAGGATGCCGAGTGCGCGCAGTTTTTCCAATGTGGTCTCCACGTCGGGGACTCCGGCCAGCACGATATTGGTCTGCGGCTCGGTGACGTCCCAGCTGCGTTCGCGCAGCCCGGCCGCGAGCCTCGCGGCTTTGGCGTGGTCTGCGACGAGGTCGTCGACGCGGTCGAGGGCCACGAGACAGGCCGCCGCCAGCACTCCGCCCTGCCGGACGCCGCCGCCGAGCATCTGTCGCATCCGGCGCGCCTGTTCGACGAACTCCTCACTGCCCGCCACCACCGAGCCGACGGGCGCGCCGAGTCCCTTGCTGAAGCAGGCGGACACGCTGTCCACGCCGACTGTCAGGGCGGCGGGTGGGACTCCGAGTGCGACGGACGCGTTCCAGATGCGGGCACCGTCGAGGTGCACCCGCAGTCCGGTTTCGCGTGCGGCGGCGACGAGCTGGGCGTGTTCGTCGGGTGGGATCACCGCGCCACCCGCGGCGTTGTGGGTGTTCTCCAAGGACAGCAGTGTGGTGCGCAACGTGTAGTAGGGGCCGTCGCCGCCCACCGCGGCCCGCAGTGTCTGTGGGGTCGGGCGTCCGGGCCCGGCGTCGTGTTCGAGGGGGTCGGGCATACCACCGGCCAGCCATGCGGCCGAGCCGAGTTCGTTGACCAGCACGTGGGCACCGCGAGGAGCCAGGAAGCGGTCACCTCGCCGCAGATGCGTCGACAACGCGATGAGGTTGGCCATGGTGCCGCTGGGCGTCCACAGTGCGGCGGGCATGCCCAGTGTCTCGGCGGCGCGTTCCTCCAACCTGCGGATGGTGGGGTCGATGTCGATGACGTTGTCGCCGACCTCGGCTCTCGCCAGTGCCGACCGCATGTGCTCGTCCGGCCGGGTGAGTGTGTCCGAGCGGAAGTCGAGGGGGCGCTGATCGGGTGCGGTGGAGTCGAAGGTCACGACTCGATCACACCACATGGGTGATCGGGGAGCCATGAACGGGTGAGATTGTTCTCGTGTGCAACCGTGGGGCCGGGGCTTTCCGTCTCCACCGTCGACAACACGACCGACCGGAGAAATCCGCGTGGCCCACCATGACGATCAGGAGTTTGCGGAGTACTTCGCCGCTAAGCGAGATTCCGTCCGTCGGACGGCCTACCTGCTGTGCGGGGACTGGCACCGCGCCGACGACCTCGCGCAGACGGCGTTCGTGTCGCTGCACCGCAGGTGGCGCAAGATCCGCGACCGCGCGGCCGTGGACGCGTACATGCGCAAGACGTTGGTACGCGCGGCCATCGACGAGTCGCGGCGGCCGTGGCGGCGGGAGCGGCACACCGACAAGGTGCCCGAACCCGTGGTGGTCGGTACGGGCGACGGTGATTCGGTGGCCGAGACCGTCAGCGCGCGTGCCGATCTGCTCGCCGGGCTGGCTCGGGTGCCGCCGAAGCAACGTGCCGTGCTGGTACTGCGCTACTTCGAGGGGCTCGACGTGAGCAGCGTGGCGCGGGTCCTCGGCTGTAGTGAGGGCAACGTCAAAAGCCAGACGTCGCGGGGGCTGGCGAATCTGCGGGCCGTGTTGGGTGAGGAGGTGGACACACGTGGATGAGCGTCGACTCGAACAGCTGTTGCGCGACGCGGTGGACGACCCGCCCGAGCCGTCTTTCACCGTGGACGACGTCGCTGCCGCATCGCGCCGCGCCACTGCGAGGCGGCGCTCGTTCGTCGCGGGTGCGGTGGCGGCCGTGGTGTTCGTCGGCTCGGCGGTGGGTGTCGTGGCCGCCGTGTCGGGTGACGAGGCCGTGGTGTCCACGGCGCTGGCACCGGCCGAGGAGGACGTGTCGGGACGGATTTCAGAAAAATCTTCCGCCGAGGGGCAACCTAGCGGTGACTCGGAGCGTGACCATAGTGCGCCGGGGGGACCCGGCGTCCAGAACTTCCCCGAGGTGTCGCCGAAGCAGGGCGGCGGGACCGACGGGGAGGACGGCCCTCGGGCCGAAGGCACCTCCGGGTGCGACACGGTGGATCGGGAGCTCGCCACTGCCCTCGCTGGCGAGCTCCCGGTCGACCCGATCGGCGAGGCGATCCCCTACAGCCCGTGCTTCGAGGCCGACAACCGTGCGGCCGCCTACCGCGTGCCGGGCGGCACCATCGCGGTGGTCTTCGACCCGGGTAATGCGCGCGTGTTCGACGTTCCTCACGAGGTCGCGAGTGCCACCGCTGTGGTCGGAGTGAGCGGCGGGAAGCTCGCCGTGATCGGCATCGCGGTGGACAGCAAGGACGAGGCGGACGTGCCGCTGCGGGACGAGCTTCCTAGGATCGCCGAACGCGTCGCCGCCGTGCTGGACTAGCCGAACGCCGTGTTGGCCAGCCACAGGTCGAGCAGTTCCGCCTCGCCGCGCACGTCGAACGTGCCGTCCGGCGTGCGACGGCGGTAGACGAGCAGCAGCAACTCCGTCAGTGGGGCGCGCACGGTGACGGTCGCGTCCCCGGTTCGCCCGTACTCCCTGCTCCAGCGGATCGACTCGCCGGTGGCGTCCACCCACCAGGAGGTGTCGGCGTCGGTGGCGGCGAACCGCAGTGTGTGGTCCTCTCCCAGCAGCTCGCGCTTGGTCGGGTCCACCTCCAGTTGCTGCGGGAGCGAGATGAGTTCCAGCCATTCGTCGAGGCCGTCGGCGGCGGTGTCGTGATCGAGTGCGAAGGCGGCGCCGACGGCCAGCGCGGCGTCGGCCCGGTGGATCACGGTCTCATGCAGGAACCGCCGGGCCCAGAACGCCGAGGTACGTCCGGGCACAGCCGTCCACAGCCGGAGGTCCGGGCCCGCGGCCGCCAGGGTTTCGGCGAGGCGGACGGCGCCCGAGGTGAGCCACCCGGCGAGTACACCGTGATCGACGTCCGTGTCGGCCGACAGCGTGCGCAGCTCAGTGTCCGGTGGCGGCTCGGTGGCCCCCGTCGTGACGATCGTTTCCACCCAGCGGTGGCCCGCACCGACATGGCGTACGAGCTGCGCGAGGTTCCAACCGGGGCAGGAGGGCACGGCAGTGCCGAGGTCGGTGCCGAAAAGATGCCCGGCGAACAGTTCGGTCTGTGCGGCGATGCCTGCGCACAGGCGGCCATGGTTGAAAGAGCTCATGGCAGGTGGACAACTCCTCGGCGTCGAACTCATCGCTGCGGGCGGTCACTATCGCGTCCCGCCCTCGGCAAGGTGGCACACTATCCCGCCATGACGTCCGCAGCGACTACGCCGAAGGGTGAGCGCAGGCGTGCCGCTCTCGTCGCGGCCGCGGCCGAGCTGTTGGCGGAGGGTGGGTTCGACGTCGTGCGTCATCGTGCGGTCGCCGAACGGGCCGGGTTGCCGCTGGCCTCGACCACCTACTACTTCGACTCTCTCGACGAGCTGCTCAGCGCGGCGATGGAGCACCACGGTCGGACCGAACTCGCCGCCGGGCGTGCCCGGTTGGCCGAACTGGCCACCGAGAGCCGGGACGTGGACGCGGTGGTGGAGTTGGTGCTCGACCTGCTGCTGGGCCAGGACCGGAGTTTCGAGGCGGTGGTGTTGCGGTACGAGCGGTTCGTCGGCACGGCCCGCAGGCCTCACCTGCGGCCGTTGATGCGGACGTTGGCGGTCGAGCTGCGGGAACTGCTCACCGAGATCTTCACGCGTTCGGGCTTCACCGACATCGACGCCGAGCGACTGGAACGGCTCATCTCGTTGGTGGACGGCGCGGTCGTCAACGCGCTCATCGAGGTCGCCCCCGATCCCCGCGCGGTCGCCGCGCGTGTGCTGCGCGAAGCCCTGAGTTGAGCACTTGAGTCGAGCCGCCGATCCCCGTGGACGACACCGTGGGTCGGGCGAGTGGGTCGGGCGAGGAATCGGGCGAGAGCACGTTCACGCGACCCTGATCCGGGGTCGGTGGCCACGGCGTGGCTAGCCTTGGCCGTGTGACGGACAAGCCCCGAATCCCGAACGTGCTCGCCGGCCGGTACGCCTCTGTCGAATTGGCGCGACTGTGGTCGCCGGAGTACAAGGTCAGACTGGAACGCGACCTGTGGCTGGCGGTGTTGAAAGCGCAGCACGAACTCGGGGTCGACGTGCCCGACGGTGTGGTGGCCGACTACGAGCGGGTCATCGACCGGATCGACCTCGACTCCATCGCCGAGCGGGAACGCGTCACCCGCCACGACGTCAAGGCGCGGATCGAGGAGTTCAACGCTCTGGCCGGGCACGAACACGTGCACAAGGGCATGACGTCGCGGGACCTCACCGAGAACGTCGAACAACTGCAGGTGCGCCGGTCGCTGGAACACATCCGGGTCCGGGTGGCCGCTGTGCTGGCGCGGCTCGCCGAGCTCGCCACCCAGCACAGCGAGTTGGTGATGGCGGGGCGTTCGCACAACGTCGCCGCACAGGCCACCACCCTCGGCAAACGGTTCGCCATGGTCGCCGACGAACTGCTGGTGGCGTTCGACCGGCTCGACGACCTCATCGCCCGCTATCCGCTGCGGGGAATCAAGGGCCCGGTCGGCACGGCGCAGGACATGCTGGACCTGCTCGGCGACTCGTCGCGGCTGGTGGAGCTGGAGCGCAGGGTCGCCGCGCACCTCGGTTTCGAGCGGGTGCTCACCAGCGTGGGCCAGGTCTACCCGAGGTCGCTGGACTTCGACGTGCTGTCGACGTTGGTGCAGCTCGCGGCGGCGCCGTCGAATCTCGCCACCACGATCCGGTTGATGGCGGGCCACGAACTCGTCACCGAGGGCTTCAAGCCCGGTCAGGTCGGTTCGTCGGCGATGCCGCACAAGATGAACACCCGTTCCTGCGAGCGCGTCAACGGGCTCGCGGTCGTCCTGCGCGGCTATCTGTCGATGGTCGGCGAGCTGGCCGGTGACCAGTGGAACGAGGGCGACGTGTCCGATTCGGTGGTGCGCCGGGTCGCGCTGCCGGACGCGTTCTTCGCCCTCGACGGGCTGTTGGAGACGTTCGCGACCGTGCTCGCCGAGTTCGGAGCCTTCCCCGCCGTGATCGACCGGGAGCTGGCGCGGTATCTGCCGTTCCTCGCCACCACGAAGGTGCTCATGGCCGCTGTTCGTGCGGGAGTGGGCCGGGAGGTCGCGCACGAGGCGATCAAGGAGCACGCCGTGGCCGTCGCGCTGGCCATGCGCGAGCAGGGGCAGCAGGACAACGACCTCGTCGAACGGCTGGCAGCCGACGACCGGCTCCCGTTGGGCGCCGAGGAGCTGAGGGCGTTGTTGGACGAGAAGTTGTCCTTCACGGGCACGGCGGGGGCACAGGTGGCGGCGGTGGTCGACCGGGTAGCAGACATCGTTCGGCGGTTCCCGGAAGCAGCGTCATACGAACCCGGGCCGATCCTCTAGGCGGCCCGCGTCATGACGACGCTGTTGCTGTTCGGGCTGGCAGGTTTTCTGGCCCAGTTCGTGTCGGGCACGCTCGGTATGGGCTACGGGATGACGTCCACCACCGCGTTGGTGGCGTTCGGTACCGCACCGGCCATCGCTTCGGCGTCGGCGCATTTCGCGCAGGTGGGAACGTCGCTGGCCTCGGGGGTGTCGCACTGGCGGTTCCGCAACGTCGACTGGCGGACGGTCGGCATCCTGTCCGGGCCCGGTGCCGTGGGCGCTGTGCTGGGTGCGGTGCTGCTCGTGTCGTTCTCGGGTGACTTCGCCGCGGCGTGGATCAGCGTGATCCTGTTCGCGTTGGGTCTGTACGTGCTTGTGCGATTCGCGTTTCTGCGGCTGGGCAAGTTGCTTGTGGACAAACGGCCCGGTGCGCGTTTCCTCGCGCCACTGGGGTTTGTGGCGGGGTTCGTCGACGCCACGGGTGGCGGTGGCTGGGGGCCGGTGGCGACCACGACGTTGTTGTCGAGCGGGCGGCTGGAACCCCGCAAGGTCGTCGGCTCGGTGCAGGCGGCCGAGTTCGTGGTCACCGTGGCCGCGAGTGTGGCGTTCCTGGCGGCGTTGTCGATGTCCGGCATGA
The DNA here is from genome assembly GCF_027317685.1 of Saccharomonospora sp. Taxonomy (NCBI): domain Bacteria; kingdom Bacillati; phylum Actinomycetota; class Actinomycetes; order Pseudonocardiales; family Pseudonocardiaceae; genus Saccharomonospora; species Saccharomonospora sp. The sequence goes on along the minus strand of NZ_DAHVQP010000134.1, from coordinate 69,736 downwards.
ACTTCACCGTCGTCATCGGCCTGTTGGTGGGCGGGGTGTTGGCCGCGCCGATCGGCGCGGCGCTCGCCCGTCGCATGCCGCCTCGACTGCTCGGTACGGCCGCGGGTGGTCTGATCGTGTTGACCAACGGCTGGCTGTTGCTGGGTGTGCTCGGCGCTTCCGCCGCCGTCGTCTGGCTCTCCTACGGCGCGTTGAGCGTGCTGATCGCGGTCGCGGTCGTGGCCGCCGTTCGCTCGATGCGCGAGGAACGGCGGGTCGACGCTGCGGCCGTCGAGGACGGGACGTTGAGCGAGGTCGGCGAGCGGAGTGCCCGTCGGTGACGTGGTGCTCGGCGGGTCAGATCGTGATGGGCTCGCCGTGGGGCGCGACGCGCACCTCCGTTCCGTCGGGTGCGAGGTTGGTGTACAGCCCGATGTACGTGGACGGGCGGGCCAGCACGGCTTCGTGGACGGGGATGGCCAGCTTCGGGGACACTGCCCGCAGGTACTCGACGGCTTCGGCGGCCTTGAGCCACGGCCCCGCCGTGGGCAGGGCGAGCACGTCGACGCGTTGTTCGGGCACGAAGAAAGCGTCGCCGGGGTGGAAGAACGCGCCGTTGTCGACCAGGTAGCCGACGTTGGGGACCACCGGGATGTCGGTGTGGATGGTCGCGTGTTGACCGCCGACGACGGTGACGCGGGTTCCGCCGAGGTCGAAGGTGTCGCCCGGCTGGGCGGTGGTGACGTCGATCTCCAGGTTGTCGATGGTCTTAGTGGTGCCGGCGTCCACGATGAGGCGGGCCGACGGGTTGGCCTTCAGCAGCGCGGGCAGTTTCTCGGTGTCGATGTGGTCGTAGTGCTGGTGGGTGATGAGGACGGCGTCGAGGTCGCGCAGGGATTCGAAGCCTGTGGAGAACGCCCCGGGGTCGAGCAGCAATCGGGCGTGTTCGGTTTCCAGCAATACGCAGGAGTGTCCGAAGTGAACGAGCTTCACGTGAGCTCCCCCTTGTTGACGAATTGTCAGTAAACTGTGGCTTCTCTACGCTGACAGCATGACGAGCACCACGCAGGCCGTCGAGACATTCAACTCACTCGATCCGGCGACCGATGAGGTCGTGGGCACGTATCCCGTGCACACCGACGACGACGTGAACGCCGCTGTGGCCAGGGCGAAGCAGGCTTTTCGGTGGTGGTCCTCGCTCGGTTTCGCGGGACGTGCCGAACGCCTGCGTCGGTGGAAGAGCATCATCGCCAGGCGAATGCCCGAATTGTGCGCCGTGGTCGGTGCCGAGACCGGCAAACCGGTCGGCGACGCCCAGTTGGAAGTGGTGCTCGCCGTCGAGCACATCGAATGGGCCGCCCGTAACGCGCGCAAGGTGCTCGGTTCCAAACGACGCGCGTCCGGCCTGCTGTTGGCGAACCAAGCGGCCACCGTCGAATACCAGCCGTTGGGCGTGGTCGGCGTCATCGGGCCGTGGAACTATCCCGTCTTCACCCCGCTGGGCTCCATCGGTTACGCGCTCGCGGCGGGCAACGCGGTGGTGTTCAAACCCAGTGAGTACACGCCCGGTGTCGGCGCCTGGCTGGTGGACACCTTCGCCGAAGCGGTACCGGAACACCCCGTGTTGCAGCTGGTCACCGGTTTCGGCGCCACGGGAGCGGCCCTGACCCACGCGGACGTCGACAAGATCGCGTTCACCGGTTCGGCCGCCACCGGGAAGAAGATCATGGCGGCGGCCGCCGAACGGCTCACCCCGGTGATCATCGAAGCGGGCGGCAAGGACCCGCTGCTCGTGGACGCCGACGCCGACCTCGACGCCGCGGCCGACGCCGCCGTGTGGGGCGCGTTCTCCAACGCGGGACAGACCTGCGTGGGTGTCGAACGCGTCTACGTCCACACCGCCGTGTACGACGTGTTCGTGGAAAAGGTCACCGAACGTGCACGCACGGTTCGGGCGGGCGAGCACTACGGGCCCATGACCATGCCCTCACAACTGGATGTCGTGCGCAGGCACATCGCCGACGCCCTCGCCAAGGGAGGGCGCGCGCTGCTCGGCGGGACCGACGCGGTGGGTGACCGCTACGTGCGGCCCACGGTCCTGGTGGACGTGCCGGAGGACTCCGAGGCCGTGCGAGAGGAGACCTTCGGGCCGACCGTCACCGTCACGCGGGTGGCCGACATGGACGAGGCCGTGGCGAAGGCCAACGACTCCAGCTACGGGCTCGGGTCCACCGTCTTCTCCCGGCGCCGGGGTGAGGAATTGGCTCGACGTCTGCGAACGGGCATGACGGCGATCAACGCGCCGTTGTCGTTCGCGGGGATCGCCTCGCTGCCGTTCGGCGGTGTCGGCCACTCCGGTTTCGGGCGCATCCACGGCCCCGAGGGACTACGGGAGTTCGCGAGGCCGAAGGCCGTCGCCAGGCAACGGTTCCGCATGCCGCTGGCGTTGACCACGTTCGCCAGGACCGCCAGGACCGACGAGTTCGTGGGCAAACTCATCGCGACGTGGCACGGCAGGCACGGCAGGTAGGGCTGTGAGCTGGGTGAACTGGGTGAGCTGGGTGAGCAGGTGAGTACTGGTCCGACCGGGGATTAACGGGCGGGTTCTGCCCGGTTTTCCGCTCAAGACGTCCCCACACCCCGGACGAGCGTGTTAGAAACAGCACGTCGCTCGCGGCGATCCGACGGGGAGTGGTGATGGGCGGCCATCCGCAGGGCTGGTACTCACCGCAGCAACACCCACAGCAGTATCAGCAGTGCCCGCAGCAGTCTCCCCACGGACAGCAGCCCGGATATGCGCCCGGTGGTCCGCCCTCGCCGCACCCTTCCGGGTATCCCGGTGCCTATCCGCACAGGCCCGGCACGGCGATGGCGTATGTGTCGGCGGCTCTCTTTCTGCCCGCGGTGATCATGGCGTTCGTGTCCGCCGTCGTCGGGTGGAGCGGCACCGGGATCGGCAGTGAGATCGAGGTAGGGCTCGTCTTCTCGCTCGTCGGGCTATCGCTTCAGCGAAGCCATCACCGGTAACGGCGACTTCGCCATCGCCGCGACCATGACGACCGCGTGCACGGTGACCGCGCTTGCGGCCGCCATGGCGTTCCGACTCAATGTCGTTGGGTACTGGCAGTGGTCGGGATGATCGTCGTCTGCTACTACATCTACGCGTTGATCGACATGTTCATCGCCGGCGTAGGCGGCCTGATCCTGCTGCCGGTCGTGACGTTCCTGCTCTGGCTCGTCCCGACCGTGGTCGCGATGCTGCCGCCGGTCGGTAGGGCCATGCGGCGTTCCGGCCCGGGCGGCTACCCGCCCGGGTACGGCCAGAAGCCGATGCCGGATTACGGGCCCGGTTACTGACCGGCGGGACCGGGACGCCGAAGCGGACCTCGGCTGAGCTGTTCGGACGACGCTCGACACCGCGCCGTCCGAACACCGATCGCACACTGTCACCGTCTCCGGCGGGGCTTGCGCCGATCCGGCGAATTGGCTTCGAGTGCCCCGCTTCGAGCAACGTCGTCCCCCACTCGTACGTCTTGCGGGTATAGGAGTCGGGTGACGAATGCGGTTCAAGGGGCCGAGGGGTGTCGGGGGCTCCTCGGTCCCTTGAGCTACGCTGCAAAGTGCATTGACCTGCGCAGAGTCTAGGAGCACCCTGTCGTGGCCCGAGTAGTCGTCGACGTCATGCCCAAACCCGAGATCCTCGATCCCCAAGGCCAAGCGGTCGCCGGTGCGCTCGATCGCCTCGGATTCTCCGGAGTCACCGAAGTCCGCCAAGGCAAGCATTTCGAGCTGGAGGTCGACGACAGCGTCGACGACGAGACGCTCGCCAAGATCGCGGAAGGCTTCCTCGCCAACCCCGTGATCGAGGAGTGGACGATTCGGAGGATCGACCAGTGAGTGCGCGCATCGGAGTCATCACCTTCCCCGGCACCCTCGACGATGTCGACGCCGCCCGTGCGGTGACGCGTTCGGGTGCCGAGGCGGTGTCGCTGTGGCACGGTGACGCCGACCTCCGGGATGTCGACGCGGTGATCGTCCCCGGCGGCTTCTCCTACGGCGACTATCTGCGGTGCGGCGCCATCGCCCGGTTCGCCCCCGTGATGACCTCGGTCATCGAGGCGGCGGGCAAGGGGATGCCGGTGCTGGGTATCTGCAACGGCTTCCAGATCCTGTGCGAGGCGGGGCTGCTTCCCGGTGCCCTGGTGCGCAACAAGAACCTGCACTTCGTGTGCCGCGACCAGTGGATTCGCGTGGAGAACAACACCACGACCTGGACCACGCGGTACGACGAGGGCGCCGACATCCTCATCCCGCTCAAGTCGGGCGAGGGAAGCTACATGGCCGACTCCGCGACGCTCGACGAGCTGGAGGGCGAGGGGCGCGTGGTGTTCCGCTATGTGGACGGCAACCCCAACGGCTCCCGCCGGGACATCGCGGGCGTGTGCAGCGCCAACGGCCGCGTCGTCGGGCTCATGCCGCACCCCGAGCACGCCATCGACGCTCTCACCGGGCCGTCCGACGACGGACTCGGTGTGTTCTACTCCGCACTCGACGCATTGAAGCCGCTGGTCACGTCCGCCTGACGAAAGCCTGCGGTTAGTCTGGACTCGTGGCAGCACCTCACGTGGACACTCCCGCCATCGACACCACCGCACACGCCGAGCGGACGCCGGATCTCTCCCAGCCGTACGCGGAGCTGGGGCTGGCCGACGACGAGTACGCGCGTATCCGCGAAATCCTCGGGCGCAGGCCCACGGACGCCGAACTCGCCATGTACTCGGTGATGTGGAGCGAGCACTGTTCGTACAAGTCGTCCAAGAAGCACCTGGCCTACTTCGGCGAGACCACCACGCCGGAGATGCGCTCCAAGATGCTCGCCGGTATCGGCGAGAACGCGGGTGTGGTGGACATCGGCGACGGCTGGGCCGTCACCTTCAAGGTCGAAAGCCATAACCACCCGTCCTATGTGGAGCCGTACCAGGGTGCGGCGACGGGTGTCGGCGGCATCGTGCGGGACATCCTCGCGATGGGGGCGCGCCCGCTGGCGGTGGCCGACCCGTTGCGATTCGGGCCCGCCGACGCGCCGGACACGCGCCGCGTGCTTCCCGGGGTGGTCGCCGGCATCGGCGGATACGGCAACTGCCTGGGACTGCCGAACATCGGCGGCGAGGTCGTGTTCGATTCCAGCTACGCGGGAAATCCGCTGGTCAACGCCTTGTGCGTGGGGGCGATGCGGGTCGAGGACCTGCACCTGGCGCATGCGTCCGGAACCGGGAACAAGGTCATCCTGTTTGGCGCGCGCACGGGTCTCGACGGCATCGGCGGAGTGTCCGTGCTGGCCAGCGATTCGTTCTCGGGCGACGAGAACTCCGGTGGGCGGAAGAAGCTGCCCAGCGTGCAGGTGGGCGACCCGTTCACCGAGAAGCTCCTCATCGAGTGCTCGCTGGAGCTGTTTTCGAAGAAGCTCGTCGTGGGCATTCAGGACCTCGGCGGTGCCGGGCTCGCGTGCGCCACGTCGGAGCTGGCCGCGGCCGGTGACGGCGGCATGCACATCGATCTCGACCGGGTTCCGCTGCGGGCCGAGGGTATGACGCCCGCCGAGATCCTGTCGAGCGAGTCGCAGGAGCGCATGTGCGCCATCGTTCGTCCCTCCGATGTGGACGAGTTCATGGAGGTGTGCCGGAAGTGGGACGTCACCGCCACCGTGATCGGTGAGGTGACCGACGGCGACCGGCTGGTCGTCGACTGGCACGGGCAGACCGTGGTCGACGTGCCGCCGCGCACCGTGGCGCACCAGGGCCCGGTCTACGACCGCCCCTACGCGCGGCCGAAGCAGCAGGACGACGTCCAGGCCGACACCTCGGACTCGCTGGCCCGCCCGTCCTCCCCGGGCGAACTGCGGGAGACGCTGCTGCGGATGATCTCGTCGCCGAACCTGGCGTCCAAGGAGTGGATCACGCAGCAGTACGACCGCTATGTGCGCGGCAACACGGTGCTGGCCCAGCCGTCGGACGCCGGCATGATCCGGATCGACGAAACCACCGGGCGTGGCGTGGCCGTGTCCACCGACTGCAACAGCCGGTACGTCTACCTCGACCCGTACGCGGGCACGCAGCTGGCGTTGGCTGAGGCGTACCGGAACGTCGCCACCAGCGGTGCGACACCGGTGGCGGTCACCAACTGCCTCAACTTCGGTTCGCCGAAGGACCCGGGGATCATGTGGCAGTTCGAGCGCGCGGTGCACGGTCTCGCCGACGGTTGCGCTCAGCTCGGTGTGCCCGTGACGGGCGGCAACGTGAGCTTCTACAACCAGACCGGTGACCAGGCGATCCTGCCGACCCCGGTGGTCGGCGTGCTCGGCGTGATCGACGACGTGAGCCGCCGCATCCCCACCGGCATCGGCGCCGAGGCGGGGGAGACCCTGTTGCTGCTCGGCGAGACGCGGGACGAGTTCGGCGGTTCGGCATGGGCGCAGGTGATGCACGGCCACCTCGGCGGCCTGCCCCCGAAGGTCGACCTGGAGCGTGAGCGGCTGCTCGCCGAGATCCTGGTCGCGGGCTCGCGCGACGGCATGATCTCCGCCGCGCACGACGTGTCCGACGGTGGTCTGGCACAGACCCTCGTCGAGATGGTTCTGATCGGCCAGTGCGGTGCCCGGATCCTGCTCGACCCCGACGTCGACCCGTTCGTGCAGCTGTTCTCCGAGTCGGCGGGCCGCGTGGTCGTGGCGGTGCCGAGGACGGAGGAGCTGCGATTCACCGAGATGTGCTCGGCGCGGGGACTGCCGTGGCGTAAGACCGGTGTGGTGGACCCCGAATCCGGTGCGTTGGAGATCCAGGACGTCGCCACCTTCAGCCTCGACGAACTGCGTGAGGCTTGGGAGGGCACTTTGCCCGCGCTGTTCGGCTGAGCTGCGCGAAAGGAAACGGACAGAACACGGAAAAGAACAAGGCTGTGGCGGATGTCTTTCCGCCACAGCCTTGTCGTTCGTGTCGTCAGCCTTGGTTGAGCGGATCCTGGTAGCTCACGAGGGAAACGCAAGATCCGTCGTAGACGATGACGACCAGTTCCTTGTCGCCGGTGCTGTTGAGGAAGATCGCGTCGACGGCCGTCACTCGCTCCGTCACCTGCGGCTCGTCGACTTGGGTGAGGGTGAATTGCTCGCCGTTGGCGATGGCTTCCTCGTAGTCCTCCATTTCCGATTCATCACCCACACAGAGCGATTGCCTCAGGCCGTTGGTGTCCCCGGCGTTCACGAGGCCGACGATCTCTTGGAGCAAGGCTTCGGAGGCTTCCTTGACTCCGCCCGCTCCGGTGCCGTCGACGGAACCCGGGTCGGCCGGCATCGGCGGGTCGGCGGGCATCGATGGATTGGCCGGCATCGATGGGGCACCGCTCATGCTGTCGTCACCACCGTTGCCACCGTTGTCGGAGGCTGAATTCTCTTCGTCGTCGCTGAGGAGGAAGCCGGGGGCGACGAAGGCGGTGATGACGAAGGCGACCACGGTTACCACACCGATTCCCAGGCCGACCCACAGGCCGGTCTTGCTCTTTTTGGCCGTACGGGTCCTGCGGAAAGCCCTGCGGGTACTGGCCGCCCGGGTACTGCCCGCCCTGCTGCGGGAAGCCAACCGGCTGTTGCCCGTAGGGGCCGCCCGGTTGTTGTCCGTACGGTGGTTGGCCGGGTTGTGGTGGGTAGGTCATGGGTTGCTGCTTTCTTCTGACGCGGGTGCTCCGCGGTGTGGTCCTCGTCCAGCCGCCTGAGCAGTGCGCGAGGTTTGGACCGACCTGTGATTCTTGCGTGTCCGGTGTCGGTGTGGGTGTGGGTTCACCGAAATTCGACGGTCGCACCGGTCACAGACATCGCATGAGAAAGGGGCTGGGAGCGAAAGCCTCGCTCCCAGCCCCGTGACTCACGGGTGTGCCTATCAGAAGTAGAGGGCGCTGAAGACGCAGAACGACCCATTCCGGTCACTGACGTAGACCGACAGTTTTCCGCCGGAGCCGACGAAATCAGCGCTGGTCATGGAACCGGCGGAGGCGACGTTCTCCATCGTGTATCCACCGCCTGCCGAGAGGGCTTCCTCGATCGAATCCGTTTCCAACGAGGTGACGTCGGGGCAGAGCATGCCCTCCAGCGTCTGCGTGTCGCCGCTGTTGAGAGCCTCACCGAACTGCTGGAGGAAAGCCTCCCCGTCACCGGAGGAGCTGGACGAACCGATCTCGTCGCCGGAACTCGGATAGTTCGGCATCGACGGATTGGCGGGCATCGACGGATTGGCCGGCATCGATGGATTGGCCGGCATCGACGGAACGTCGCTCATTCCGCCGGGACTGGGCAGGTCGGGAACATCCAGGGTGAGATCCTGCCAGCACCACTCGCCGTTCTCCTTGGCGAAGGTGTTGACCACGTCGATCTCCATGTTCCCCGTTTCCGCGTCCACCACGGTGGCCTTGACCGTGGCGGTGTCGCCGTTCTCCTGCGCTTGGCCGTTGACGCGGACCTCCCCGAATTCGTAGCTGTGTTCGATGGCCTCGTGGACCATCTCCGTGGCGTTGGAGCAGGTCAGTTGCTGAAGCGCGGCGTTGTCGCCGGAGACGAGGCCGCCGCGGATCTTCTCGGCCAGAGCCTGCGCTCCGCCGCCACCGCCGTCGCCGCCGTTACCACCGCCGTTGTCGGAGGCTGAATTCTCTTCGTCGTCGCTGAGGAGGAAGCCGGGTGCGACGAAGGCGGTGATGACGAAGGCGACCACGGCCACCACGCCGATTCCCAGGCCGATCCACAGACCGGTCTTGCTTTTCTTCGGAGGCTGGGAGCCGAAGCCGCCCTGCTGGCCGTACGGGTCCTGCGGAAAGCCCTGCGGATACTGGCCGCCCGGATACTGCCCGCCCTGCTGCGGGAAGCCTCCCGACGGCGGAGTGCCGTATTGGCCGCCCGGCTGCTGTCCGTACGGATCTCCTGGCTGTTGCCCGTACGGTGGTTGTCCGGGCTGCGGTGGGTACGTCATTGTGCTGCCTCCCCTTGTTCGGCGCCCCCAGTGGCGCATCCCCTCGGTCGTTACAGACGGCCGCTCCGAGGGTGCGGTTCCCCCCGAAATGCGAGCGCCTGCGATTCTGCCTGTTTCTTGGTTCAGTCCATAGGGGTGGGGCAGGACGATCGGCAGAGACAAGAGGGCTTTCACCCTGAGTGATCAGGTGAAAGCCCTCCGTTGTTAAATCCGGGTAAAACAGACTCAGCCGGTCGCGAGAACCTGCAGCCGCTCGTAAGAGCCGTTGAAGCTGTTCTGGTCGATCGGATCGGAGGTGTACTGCCAGAACGTGTGGAAGCTCCAGTTGTACGGCAGTTCACCCACCGACGAGGCGTAGCGGGCGACCCACAGCGGCACGGTGTCGGAGAAGTCCTCCGCGGTGCCCACGCACTGGTTCCACCAGCTCGTCGACGTGTAGATCACCGGCCAGCGGCCCGTGCGGGAGTGGTAGGTGTCGTGGAAGTCCCGGATCCAGGCCCCCATCTGCGACTGGCTCAGGCCGTAGCACGTCGCGCCGTACGGGTTGTACTCCAGGTCGATCACGCCCGGCAGCGTCTTGCCGTCAGCGGACCAGCCGCCGCCGTTGTCGACGAAGTAGTTGGCCTGCACCGCGCCGGACGACACGTCGGGCAGAGCGAAATGGTATGCCCCGCGGATCATGCCGATGTTGTAGGAACCGTTGTACTGCTGCGTGAAATAGGGATTCTTGTAGCTGGTTCCTTCGGTGGCCTTGACGTAGGCGAATCGTTTGCCCTGACTCCACCAGTAAGACCAGTCGACGTTTTCCTGCCAGCCACTGACGTCGATGCCCGGAACGGTGGCGTACGCTTTCGCGCCGTCGGAGTTGAGGCCCTGAGGTTCGAGCGCCTGGCGTTTCGTGAAGGCGTTGGAGTGGTCGCCCTCGATTTCCCTGATCTGTGAACCCAGCGCTTGACCGTGTCCGGTCACGCGCGTGTCCGTGTCGGTGTCGGCCGTCGCGGGAGTCAACGCGCCGAGCAGGAGCGCGCTGACCGACCCGGCGACGACGGCGGCGGCTACACGCCACCTTCTCCGTCCGATGCCCATCGGGTCTGTCCTTTCACCATCAACTGTGCCCTCGCTACGAACCGCTCACTCAAAGTGGCGGTTCGGCCGTTGATTATGTGCGCAGCTCGCCGAGGTTGTCACTAGTTGGCGTGACGACTTTGGTCCAAGTGGGTAATTTTCGTAACTGATTCCCGACTAAAGATGGGGCCAAGGCACAGCGGGCCCCCAGGCTCCCGGTCAGCGGCACCGGATCATGGGCGAGTCGGCACGTCCGCCCACGCCGACTCAGCGGCACCGGATCGGGGCGGATCGGTGTGGGCGGTTCCTTGCCGATTCAGCGTCGACTCAGCCGACCCAGCAGCGACTCAGCGGCGCCGGGCGCGCACGCGAGCCAGCTCCTCCGGAGTCACCACGGCCGTGATGGCGTCGTCCGGATTCAAAGCGAGCGGATTCCCCCCGAGCAGTTCGATGATGTCCCTGCCTCGCACCGCACGGGCGTGCGGCCAATCGCGTGGTGCCAGCGACTTGGCCGTGTACGCGGGCACCACGACGTTGCCGTCGAGGTCGTAGAACCCGACGAGGGTGCGCTGCGACGGCGTGTAGGCGAACACGAACAACTCTGCGTCGAGAACCGCGGGAGCGAGGTCCTCCAGAGGGCGGTGCTGTGTGTGGATGAGCTGGAGCAGGTACTCCAGGTCGCTGCTCGGCTCGGGGAAAGCCAACGCCTGAGGGGAGGGCCGGTACTGGTCGTTGAAGTGGAAGTCGTCGATGATCTCGCCGTCGGCGTTCACCGGGTAGGCACCGACCACGGCCCACGACGGCACGTTGCCGTTGGGGTCGAAGGCCTCGTCGACGACGTATAACCAACTGTTGGGATTCGCCCGCGCGTTGGCCCGCATCTCCTGAGTGATCTCGGGTTTCCGGATGGCGACGGACTGTTCGGGCACGAGGCGGTCTGAATCGTCGCGTTGGGCCATATGCTTCCCCACGTCGTGTACGTGCCGGTCGTTGGAACCACCTTACTGTGGAGACATGCCATCTTCACGCTTTGTTGATCCCGGCGAGTTGCGTGTCGCGTGCGAGAAAGTGGAGCCGTGGCTGGCCGGGACCGGTCCCAAGCCCGAGCGGGCCGATGTGGCGAAAGCCGTGCGGTTGAGTCTGAGGAAGCTCGCCGAATTGGCCCCCGGGCGCAGTGTCGAGGTGCGGGTCCCGCCGTTCGCGGCAGTCCAATGTGTAGCGGGTCCTCGGCACACGAGGGGCACGCCGCCGAACGTGGTGGAAACGGACCCGAGGACGTGGCTGGAACTCGTCCTCGGCCGTCTCAAATGGACTGATGCGGTGGAGGAGGCCAGGGTCGACGCCTCGGGTGCCCGTGCCGATATCGCGCAGTGGCTGCCGATTGTGCGGTTGTAGTCGCGCCCTGCGCGAAACAGCCGTCTTGACGTGGTCGACCCGCGGAGTACTTTCAGTGATCAGTGATCAAGTGCTTTTCTCGGGTACCATCCATCAGCCGCGCGCGGTGTTGACCGACGACGTGAGACGACGTGAGTGGAAGGAACGGGCAGCGAGAGATGGCAGCGCGAGACGGTTCCGGGGTCGAATACAGCACCCCCACCGCTCGTCGAATGATCGTCGGTGCACAACTCCGTCGGCTGCGGGAGCAAGCGGGGATCAGCAGGGGCGATGCCGGCTACCACATTCGCGCGTCGGAATCCAAGATCAGCCGCCTGGAGTTGGGCAGGGTCGGTTTCAAGGATCGCGATGTCGCCGACCTGTTGACGCTGTACGGGGTCACCGACCCCGACGAGCGCGGGATGTTGCTCGGCATGGTCGAGGAGGCCAACCAGCCCGGCTGGTGGCAGAAGTTCAACGACTACACACCCAAGTGGTTCGAGCCCTACCTGGGGCTTGAGGAGGCGGCTTCCCGGATACAGACGTACGAGCTGCAGTTCGTGCCGGGCCTGTTGCAGACGGCGGATTACGCGCGGGCCGTCATCACCCACGGGCTTCCCGACGCGGCGAGCGAGGAGGCCGAGGCGAGGGTGGCGTTGCGGATGCGCAGGCAGCGGTTGTTGCGGCGGCCCCGCGCGCCGAAGTTGTGGGCGGTGCTGGACGAGTCGGTGATCCACCGTCCCATCGGTGGGCGGAAAGCGCACCGCGAGCAGCTGGAGCACCTGCTGGAGGTGACCGAGCTGCCGCACGTCACGGTGCAGGTGGTGCCCTATGACCGCAGTGGCTATGCCGCCGAGGGCGCGTTCACGTTGTTGCGGTTCGCTCAGCCCGAGCTGCCGAACATCGGCTATGTTGACCACATCGCCGGTGGGATGGTCCTGGAGCGTCCCGAGGAGATCGAGCGGATCGGTCGTTCACTCGATCGACTGGCCGTGGACGCCGAGACGCCGGAGCGGTCCCGGCAGGTGATCGCGAAGGTGTTGGCGGAGAGCTGAACCTGCTATCTGCGTCGATGCTCGGTTTCGACGCAACCGGCCCGAGGTTGCCCGTTGTGATCTTGATCATCGTGTGGCGGTTCCTGCCGAAATCCCGGTTGCACGTGCATCCACATTTGCGCGCGGCGCTGCTACAGTTCGTGCACAGTCAGCTGCACGTGCAGATGCATCCTCCAAAAGGTGTTCAGTCGGGAAGGTGAGGGTCATGGCGAAAGCGATTCACAACGGCGTCTCCTCCGAGCTGCTGTCGGATGTGACGTGGCGCAAGAGTTCTTACAGTGGCGCGATGGGTAACTGCGTCGAGGTCGCTCGCCTGGCCTCCGGGGAGATCGCCGTGCGGAACTCGCGCGACCCCCACGGACCCGCCCTCGTCTACACCAAGGCCGAGATCGCGGCGTTTCTCGCAGGCGCGAGGGACGGTGAGTTCGATGACCTCGCAGTCTGAGGTCGTCGACGCCGAGGTCGCCACCGAGGAGACCGTCGTCGAAGACGTGCTCGGCAGGCTCATCGAGCGCGGCTACAGGTTCGTGCACCCTCGCGACGCCGAGGGAGACATCGTCACCGTCGTCGGCGTGCGAGCGCACGGCAGCGTGGTCGACGTCGTCCGCCTCGACGCGGAGGACGAGGTCACGGCCATGCGAATGCCCGAGGGTGAGTCGGACGTCCTCTCACCCGCCACCGTGCTGTGGCGCAAGGACGGCGGCATGTGCGAGGTCGTGGACGCGCTGCTCGATCTGCCCGATGCCCCCGGACCGCAACCATCCGGTCAGGACTTCACCGCGCGGGGCTGCTGGATTCACAGCGACCGGGGGCAGGCCAGGTGGCTACGCGCCACGGCGTGAGCTTCGCATCACGAGAACGGGTCGCCGACAGGCCTTCTCGGCCTAAACTGACGGCGGCCCGTTCTCGTATGTAGGGGAGCCTTTCGGTGGAGCAGATCGAGGCGGAACCTCGGGAGGAATGCGGCGTCTTCGGCGTGTGGGCGCCTGGCGAGGACGTCGCCAAACTGGCGTACTACGGGCTGTACGCCCTCCAGCACCGCGGCCAGGAGGCGGCCGGCATCTCGGTGTCGGACGGTAAACGCATCGTCGTCTTCAAAGACCTCGGCCTCGTCAGCCAGGTGTTCGACGAACAGGTGTTGTCGTCGTTGCAGGGACATATCGCCGTGGGCCACTGCCGCTACTCCACCACCGGGGGCGGAACCTGGGAGAACGCCCAGCCGGTGTTTCGCACCACGAAGGCCGACACCGGGCTGGCCCTCGGTCACAACGGGAATCTCGTCAACACCCACGTACTGCACGAACGTGCCCGCGAGCTGGGCATAACCGAACGCGACGGTGCCACCACCGACTCCGACCTGCTGTGCGGCCTGTTGGCCCACGCCGCCGCCGACAAGGGCATCGAAGGGGCGGCCATGGAGCTGCTGCCGACCGTGCGCGGTGCGTTCTGCCTGGTGTTCGCCGACGAGAACACGCTCTATGCGGCACGTGATCCACACGGCGTCCGGCCGCTGGTGCTCGGAAGGTTGGAGCGCGGTTGGGTGGTCGCGAGCGAGACGGCCGCCCTGGACATCGTCGGCTCCTCGTTCGTGCGTGAGGTGGAGCCGGGCGAACTGATCGCGATCGACTCCGGTGGCCTGCGGTCCTCCCGATTCGGCAGCCCCGAGCCCAAAGGGTGCGTGTTCGAGTACGTCTACCTGGCGAGGCCGGACACCACCATCGCGGGTCGTAGCGTGCACGCCACCCGCGTCGAGATCGGCCGTCGACTGGCCGAGGAGCATCCGGCCGACGCGGACCTGGTGATTCCCGTGCCCGAGTCGGGAACCCCCGCGGCCATCGGCTATGCGCAGGCCTCCGGCATCCCGTACGGGTCCGGGCTCGTCAAGAACAGCTACGTCGGGCGCACGTTCATCCAACCGTCGCAGACCATCCGCCAACTCGGTATCCGGCTCAAACTCAACCCGCTGCGCGAGGTCATCCGAGGTAAGCGACTGGTCGTGGTGGACGACTCCATCGTGCGCGGCAACACCCAACGCGCGCTCGTGCGGATGTTGCGCGAGTCCGGGGCCGTGGAGGTACACGTCCGGATCGCGTCGCCACCCGTGCGCTGGCCGTGTTTCTACGGAATCGACTTCGCCGCCAAGGCCGAACTGGTGGCCAGTGGCGCCGATCTCGACGGTGTCCGTCGCTCCATCGGTGCGGATTCACTGGGATATGTGTCACTGGACAGTCTGGTCGCGGCGTCCGATCAGCCCGCGTCGAGACTGTGTGCGGCCTGCTTCGACGGCAACTACCCGATCCCGCTGCCCGACGAAGAGCTGATCGGCAAGCATGTATTGGAGCACCTCGGTTCGGACGAGGACGCGGATTCCACCGAGAACACCGACGAGCCGTCTCGTCGTCTGCCCAGCGCGTCCCCGGGGTACGGTGCCGAGGGTGCCGTTCGGCGTCCCTAACCGTTACGAAGTGAGGATGGAGCCGCTTCCGTGAGCGAGTCCGCGCGCGCCACGTACGCCGCTGCCGGTGTCGACATCGACGCCGGTGACAAAGCCGTCGAACTGCTCAAGCCCCATGCCGAGAGGGCGACCAGGCCCGAGGTCGTGGGCGGTGTCGGCGGTTTTGCCGGGTTGTTCGCGCTCAAGGCGGGCCGTTGGACGGAGCCGCTGCTTGCGTCGTCGACCGACGGCGTGGGTACCAAGACCGCCATCGCGCAGGCGTTGGACAAGCACGACACCGTGGGTATCGACCTGGTGGCGATGGTGGTGAACGACCTCGTGGTCACCGGGGCCGAGCCGCTGTTCCTGCAGGACTACATCGCTGTCGGCAAAGTGGTGCCGGAGAAGATCGAGGCGATCGTGTCCGGCATCGCGGAAGGCTGTGTGCGCGCGGGTTGTGCGTTGCTCGGAGGCGAGACCGCCGAGCACCCGGGGATGATGGGCGAGCACGACTACGACCTGTCCGCCACCGGGGTGGGCGTGGTCGAGGCGTCGGCCGTGCTCGGGCCGGAGCTGGTACGCCCGGGTGACATGGTGATCGGTCTCGGCTCGTCGAGCCTGCATTCGAACGGGTATTCGCTGGCGCGGCACGTGTTGCTCGACATCGCCCGGATGCCGCTGGAAGGGCACGTCGAGGAGTTCGGTCGCACGCTCGGCGAGGAGCTGCTGGAGCCCACGCGCATCTACGCCAAGGATTGCCTCGCCCTGGTCGCCGAGGCGGAGGTCCGCACGTTCGCGCACATCACCGGCGGCGGGCTGCAGGCCAACCTGGAGCGAGTCCTGCCCCACGGCGTGGTCGCGCAGCTCGAACGACACACGTGGACACCCGACCCGGTGTTCGCCTTGATCGCACAGCGAGGCCGGGTGGAGCGGGCCGAGATGGAACGCACGTTCAACATGGGTGTCGGCATGGTCGTCGTCGTGGCACCCGAGGACGTGGACAGGGCGCTCGCGGTGTTGACGGCTCGGCATGTGCCCGCCTGGGTGCTGGGCGAGGTGCGTGCCACGGACGATCCGGACGCCCCGCGGGTGTCGTTGACCGGCGACCACCCGCGGTTCTAGGTCGCGCGGTGTTTCGGTGGCTGAGACATGGTTGATGGCATGGTTGATGGCATGGCTGAGGCATGGTTGAGGCACTGCGGGTCACCTCGCGGTTGGTGATTCCCGAGTCGGAGTTGTCCGAGCGGTTCTCGCGTGCCTCCGGCCCGGGTGGGCAGGGTGTGAACACCACGTCGTCGCGGGTGGAGTTGTCCTTCGACGTGTCGCGCTCGCCGGCTGTGCCGGACGACTTGCGCAAGCGTTTGCTCGCCCGGTTGAACAGCAAACTCTCGGGCGGGGTGCTGACCATCGTGGCGAGCGAACATCGTGAGCAGTTGGCGAATCGCCGCGCCGCGCGGGAACGGCTGGCGACGGTGTTGCGGCAGGCGGCGGCGCCACCGCCGAAGAAACGCCGGCCCACCAAGCCGACGAAGGGCTCACAGGAACGTCGACTGGCGGCCAAGAAGCGGCGCGGGCAGCTCAAACGTAACCGGAGGTCGTGGGACGAATAGCCGGCCGCGCCGGGCCGCCGACGCGCGTCTTGGGTCATCCCCGCCAGTGGTACCGCCGTTCGGGGCGGCCCGTGCCGCCGTAGCGCAGGCGTACCTCGGCCTGGCCGGTCTCCGCGAAATGTTCCAGGTACCGGCGGGCGCTCGGGCGTGAGAGTCGAGTGACGTGGGCGCATTCGGTCGCCGACAACCCTTCCGGGTGCTCGGTCAGCGCCGCCCGCACCAATTCCGCCGTCTGCTCGGTGAGGCCCTTCGGTAGAGGTGCCGTGCTGCGAGGCCGCCCGCCGAAGACGTCGTCGACCTCGTGTTGCGCGGCGGCGGGGCGGGAGGACAGTTGTGCGAGCTTCCGGTGCAACGAGCCCACGTGGTCGAGCTGATCACGCAGCGCCGAGTACGTGAACGGTTTGATGAGGTAGTGCAACGCACCGCCGCGCAGGGAGCCTCGAATGGTGTCCACGTCCCGCGCCGCGGTGATCACGATGACGTCGATGTCCACGGTCGCCGGGTCGGCCCGCAACTCCCGCAACACGGTGAGTCCGTCGATGTCGGGAAGGTAGATGTCCAACAGGATCAGGTCGGGGCGTTCGTCCCGGGCCATGTTCAGTGCCGCGGCCCCCGAGTGCGCCGCGCCGACCACGGTGAAACCCGGTGTGCGGTTCACGTAACCGCTGTGCACCTTCGCCACCATGAAGTCGTCGTCGACCACCAGCACCCGGATCACGGTAACACTCTCTCCGGTGCCTTCT
Organism: Saccharomonospora sp.; assembly: GCF_027317685.1. Lineage (NCBI taxonomy): Bacteria > Bacillati > Actinomycetota > Actinomycetes > Pseudonocardiales > Pseudonocardiaceae > Saccharomonospora > Saccharomonospora sp. The sequence goes on along the minus strand of NZ_DAHVQP010000134.1, from coordinate 52,468 downwards.
CGTACGGCAAGACCGCTGTGAACACCGCACCACCGTCGTTTCGTAACTCCACTCGGCCGCCCCTGCGGTGGCAGGTCTGCCTGGTGAGTGCGAGGCCGAGGCCACGGTCGCCGTCGTGTTCGGCCGCCTTCGTGGTGAACCCGTGGGTGAACACCTCGGTCGCGATCTCCGGTGCCACACCCGGACCCGAGTCGCGGACCACCACCGACACCCCGTCGTCCCGTTCTCGCACGTCGATCTCGATCCACGCCTCCGACGCGCCACGTACCGCGTCGAGTGCGTTGTCCACGAGGTTGCCGACCACGGTCACCAGGTCCGCCGACATACGCTCGTCGGTTTCGGGCAGATAGCTGTCGTCGGTGAGCCGCAGCCCCACACCCTGCTCGGCGGCGAGGCTCGACTTGGCGATCAACAACGCGGCCACGGCGGTGTCCTGGACGCGAGCGCTCACGGTGTCGTGCCACTCCCCGCTGACCCGGTTGACGCGGTTCACGTAGTTGCGTGCCTCGTCGTACTCGCCGAGTTCGATGAGCCCGGCGATCGTGTGCATCCGGTTGGAGAACTCGTGCGCCTGCGCGCGCAGGGTGTCCGTGGTGCGTGATGTGGCGGCCAGTTCCTCCCGGAGCGCCGCCAGCTCGGTTCTGTCCCGCAGTGTCACCACGGCACCGAGTTCACGACCGTCCCGGTGCACCGGCATCCGGTTCAACACCAGCACCCGGCCCGCGCGCAGCACGATCTGGTCGTCACCACTGGCCTGCCCGGTGAGGACGTCCCGCAGGCGACCGCCGACGCCGAGATCGTTCACGGCGGTGCCCACACAGTCGTCGGGCAGCGCGAGCAGTTCTCGCGCGTGGTCGTTCACGAGCGTGATGCGGTGTTGCTGGTCGAGCGCGACGACACCTTCCTTGATGCCGTGCAGCAGGGCCTCCCGGTGTTCCACCAAGCCGGTGATCTCCCGGGGTTCCAGTCCGAGGGTCTGCCGCTTCACCCGCCACGACAGGAGCAGGGAGCCGGTGACACCGAGGACGAGCGCGATGCCCAGCAACGCGAGCGCGTCGGCCGGCCGGTTCGCCAGTCCTTCGAAGAAACCCGGTGTGGCCTTGCCCGCAGCGACGATGCCGAGCACTTCTCCGCGATCACCGAGCACGGGAACGTGGGCGACCAGCGAGTCGCCCACCTCGCCGACCCACGACCGGCCGTGTGTCACGGTGCTCTCACCGAGCGGCAGCCGGGTGCGCAGCTGCGCCGGATCGGGCGAGGTCAACACCGTCCGGTCCGGGTCGGCGATGATGACGAAATCGGCGCCGGACAGGCTGCGGGCGCTTTCGGCGAAACTCGGCAGCGGGTCTCGGTTCACCGGATCGGAGAGGCTTTCCCGTACGCCGGGGACGGCGGCCACGTTCTCCGCCACCGACAACAGCGCCCGCCCCTCGTGGGTGACGAAATTGTGGTTGGACTGGATCACCGAGTACGCGGTGACGCATCCCAGCAGAGCGAACACCAACGACAGGTGCCATCCGAGCAGTTGCCGTGCCAGCGATCCCTTGCCACCCACGCGCTCACTATGACACCGGCGAACCGCCACAGGCCTCGTGAGCCGTGTGACCACAAAGACCACAACGAGCGTTATGCCCGTAACCGCGACGTCGCCGTGAGGGCTCGTGCACGATGACCCGTTGACACGAAAGACCCTGCTCACAGCGAGGTGAGAATTGCGCCAACCCAAGACGTGGCTCGCGGTGCTCGGCGCGGCACTGCTCGTTCTGCTCGTGCCACCGCTCGTCTCGTCAGGCGGGGACGATGCGGATTCACGCATCCGCGGTTTGCGGTTGATGGTGCCCAACACTCCGGGCGGTGGCTACGACATCACCGCGCGCACCGCCGCGAGGGTGGTCGAGGACAACGACCTGAACGGTCCCACCGAGGTGTTCAACCTTCCCGGCGCGGGAGGGACGGTGGCGCTCGGACGGCTGGTCAGCGAGCGCGGCAACGGCAAACTGGCGATGTCCATGGGCCTTGGTGTCGTCGGCTCCGTCTACACGAACTCGTCGCCGTCCACGCTTCGAGACACGACGCCGATCGCGAAGCTCACCGAGGAATCGGACATCATCGTGGTGGCCAAGAACTCGCCCTACCACGACATTCACGAGCTGCTGGACGCCTGGAAGGCCGATCCCGGCGCTCTGCCCGTCGGCGGTGGTTCCGCCCCCGGTGGTCCGGATCACCTGGCGCCGATGCTGACCGCCAAGGCCGTCGGCATCGACCCGAAGGACGTCACCTACGTGCCCTTCGACGGCGGCGGCGAATTGATGGCATCGGTGCTCGGGGGCAAGGTCGCGTTCGGCGTGTCCGGCATCGGTGAGACACGCGACCAGATCGAGGCGGGCGAGCTGCGGGCATTGGCCGTCACGAGCCCGGAACGTGTGCCGGGTATCGACGCGCCGACCTTGCAGGAGGTCGGTGTCGACGTGAGCTTCACCAACTGGCGCGGGATCGTCGCACCGCCCGGGCTGTCGGACACCGACCGGCAGAAACTGATCGATCTGTTCACCGCGATGCACGGCACCGAACAGTGGCAGGAGGCGCTGCGCGTCAACGGCTGGAGCGACGCCTTCTCCACCGGTGCCGAGTTCGAGGAGTTCCTCGGCGAGGAGAGTGACCGCGTCGCGTCGGTGCTGAAGGAGTTGGGGCTGGCATGAGCTCGTCCGTCGACAACGTCATCGACCCGCCCGTCACCGGGGAGGAAGCCACTCGGCGTTCGTGGCGCGACTGGTGGCGGGGACGCGCCGAACTGGGGTTGTGCGCGTTCCTGTTCGTGCTAGGAGTGCTCGTCCTCATCGACGCGTTGAGCCTGTCCACCGACTTCACCCAGCGCGGACCGTTGGGGCCGAAGGCCGTGCCGGTGATCGTGGGCACGCTCCTGCTCGTGGTCTCGGTGTTGTTAGCCCGCGACGTCCTCCGTGGCGGGCGGGGCGAGGCCGAGGCCGGGGAGGACATCGACCTGTCGACACCCGCCGACCTGCGAACGGTGCTGTTGCTGGCGGCCGCGTTCTTGGTCAACGCCGTGTTGATCGATCTCGTCGGGTTCCCGATCTCGTCGGCGCTGATGTTCTGGGGCGCCGCGTATGCGCTGGGTAGCCGCAACACGGTGCGGGATCCTCTGATCGCGGCGGTGTTGTCGGTGGTGACGTGGTTTTTGTTCAACGAACTGCTGGGTGTGTCCCTGCCCGGTGGTCCCCTGATGGAGGTGCTCTAGTCGATGGACTTCGCATCGTCCTTGTCGAATCTGGTCGACGGCTTCGGCACCGCCCTCACCCCGACGAACCTGTTGTTCGCCGCCATCGGTGTCGTACTCGGCACCGCCATCGGGGTCCTGCCGGGCATCGGGCCCGCGATGGCCGTGGCCCTGTTGCTGCCGGTCACCTACGGGTTGGAGCCGACGGGTGCGTTCATCATGTTCGCCGGCATCTACTACGGCGGCATGTTCGGCGGGTCGACCACGTCGATCCTGCTCAACACTCCCGGTGAGAGCGCGTCGGTGGTGGCCGCCATCGAGGGGCACCCGATGGCCAAACGAGGTAGGGCGCCGCAGGCTCTCGCCGCGGCCGCGATCGGCAACTTCATCGGCGGACTGATCGGCACGATCGCGTTGGTGCTGTTGGCTCCGATGGTGGCGTCGCTGGCCGTGGGGATCGGCGCGCCCGACTACTTCGCCGTGATGGTGCTGGCGTTCGTGGCCGTCACGTCCGTGCTCGGCCGTTCGCGTGTTCGGGGATTCGCGTCGCTGCTCATCGGGTTGACCATCGGCCTCATCGGCCTCGATCAGATGACGGGGCAGGCTCGGCTCACGTTCGGTTCCCTGCATCTGGCCGACGGTGTCGACGTCGTCATCGTCGCCGTGGGTCTGTTCGCCGTCGGTGAAGCCCTGTGGGTGGCGGCCCATCTTCGACACAAGCCCGATAAGCCGTTGCCCGCCGGACGTCCGTGGCTCGGTGGGGACGACATCCGGCGTACCTGGAAGCCGTGGTTGCGTGGCCCGGTGATCGGTTTCCCGTTCGGGGCCATCCCGGCCGGTGGTGCCGAGATCCCGACGTTTCTGTCCTACATCACCGAGAAGCGGCTTTCCAAGCGCAAAGAGGAGTTCGGCGAGGGAGCCATCGAAGGGGTCGCGGGCCCGGAGTCCACGGCGAGTGCCTCGGCTGCGGGCACCCTGACGACCATGCTCACGCTCGGCCTGCCGACCACGGCTGTCACCGCGGTGATGTTGGCCGCTTTCCAGCAGTACGGCATCCAGCCTGGCCCACTGCTGTTCGACCACGAGGCCGACCTGGTCTGGGCGCTCGTGGCGAGCCTGTTCGTCGGCTTGACGCTGCTGTTGGTGATCAACCTGCCGATGGCGCCGTTGTGGGCAAAGTTGCTGCGCATTCCCCGGCCGTACCTGTACGCGGGAATCCTGTTCTTCGCCTCGGTCGGCGCCTACGCCGTGGGTGGGCAGGTGATCGACCTGCTGCTGCTGTTCGCGATCGGCGTGATCGGGTTCACGATGCGTCGGTTCGGGTTGCCCGTGCTCCCCGCTGTCATCGGGGTGATCCTCGGGCCCGCCGCCGAGTTGCAGATGCGTAGGGCGCTGCAGATCAGCAACGGTGAGCTCACCGGCCTGGTGAACTCGCCGATGGCGATGGTGGTCTACGTGATCGTCGCCGTGATCCTGCTCTGGCCGGTGTTGCGCGGTGTGGTGTCGAAGCGGCGGGAGAAGACACCCACCGGCTGATGAAGGCGGCGTCAGTGGGCTCTGTCAGCGGGCTCTGTCAGTGGGCGCCGTCAGTGGGCGCCGTCAGTGGGCGGCGAGCTTCTGGCACTCGGCCAGGATGCGTTGCAGGTGAACACCTCTGTGCACGTCACAGGGGTGTTCCCGCGCACCGCTGTCGATCATCGCGGTGAAGTCGTCGAGCAACGCGGCGAACGACGCCGCTTCGGCGTTCGGCTCCCGGCTTAGTGTCCGCAGCCCGTGCTCGCCGTACACCGCGAACTCGATGGCCGTCGGCATGATCGGCAGCCGGGACGCCAGGCTCGCCGTACTCGTCGCTCCGCCGGCGTGCTCCACCATGACATGCCACAGGCCGTCGTCGTCACGGCGCGCGGCCACCACAGAGGTGATCTCACCCAGCGCGGCGTCCATCAGGTCGAACACATGTGGTCCGATGTCACCGAGCGCGCCGATCCGGTGACGCCAGGCCGCGTTGCCGTACTTGTTCCCGAGCAGCGCGCCCGACAACCACCTGGCGCTCCCGCCGGTCCAACCACCCTTTTCGGTGAGTTCGCGCAGCCAGTCACGCGTACGGTGGGCATAGCGCAACGTGAGCATCAGAAGAGCCACGACACCCGCGTCGGAGACCGCCTGGGCCACACGCTGTGCCTGCTCGACACCGGTGGCAAGCGGTTTCTCCAGGATCAGGTGCTTGCCCGCCTCGGCTGCGGTGCAAGCCAGCTCGGACTGCACCGAGGGCGGGACGGCGAAGGCGACGGCATCGACCTGTTCGAGCAGCTCGGTGTAGCTGCCGCACGCTTTCGCGCCGTGCTCGTCCGCCAGCGCGGACGCGACCTCGGGTCTACGGGTCCACACAGCGCTCAACACGGTGGCGGGATGTGCGGCGATACCGGGTGCGTGCACCCGTCGAGCCCACGAACCCGCACCGACGAGCCCGACCCTCACCTGCGTGTCCACGTCGGCAGCTCGGGTCGCCTCGACGTCAATCCGAACGGGCCCGGCGCCCACCGCCTGCCCGACGCGCCGAACGAAGCAGGCACGCCGTGCAGACGGTGAGCGCTTACCCGGACTGTGCGATGCAACAGCATGCGTGAACGCGAGGGTGGACCGGGGCGTCCCCGAACCCGCCCTCGCGTCAGTGCCGGATCAACGGCGGTAGTCGTCGTACCCGTCGTCGTACGGGTCCTCGTACCGGTCCTCGTCCTCGTGGCTGTCGTTGGACGACTTGCCCGACAGCTCACGCTGCAGTGCATCGAAGTCCGTGGTGGGAACGCTGTACTTGAGCTCCCGGGCCACTTTTGTCTGCTTGGCCTTAGCTCGGCCGCGCCCCATGGCTCGACCCCCTTGCACAGGGGCGGGGCGGCCGGGGGAATCGGCGGCCCCGCGTCGTCTCGACTACTTTTCCTAGAACACACCGTACCGTGCCGAAGGGTGCTTATGCGACGTGGCACGGTGTGCCACCGCTGACAGTATCCCCCTTTCAGCCCCTGTCGGACCAGCCGGTGCCCGCCGAACGGGCAAGACGTGTCACGATTCACGGGTGCTTCGACCGTTCGCGGCCTATCTCAGGGTGTACGAACCGCTGTCATCCTTCGGCGATCCGCCGGACGACGCACTGCTCGCGGCGGTGGAGAGATCCGAGCTCACGCCAGGTGAGGCGATCGCTCGCGAACAGTGGTTATGGCTGAAATCACAGGTCTCCGACGTCCACACCCTGCCCGCCGAACTGCCCGACGGGCGTCCGGGGCCGAGTCTTCGGACCGACGTGCTGGTGCTCGACCCGGGGGAGGTGCCGGTCAGCGACGACGCCATCGACCTCGGCAGCGAACCGCTCGTGTGCCCTCTGGAGATCCGGGTGAGGTCGGCCGCGGCGCTGTCCAGCTTCCTCGACGACGCCCCTCCGGCTCTCCAGACCGCCGTTCTCGACGCGAACGGCCTCACGGTCGAAGCGGTGAAGAACAGGTCCCACAGCGCATTGCAGGACCTGTACGGGTCCACCATGCACGTGCTGTCCACCAACTGGATCGTGCCGCTGCCGTGGTTCACGGTCGTCGACCCGGACCAGCGGAGGCTCGTGCTCGGCTCGGGGCCGTCCGACCCGATCCGCGAGGTGTCGTGGAGGGTTGCGATGATCGACGCCCGCACCCGCATCGCGGAAGCCGAGGAGTTGATCAGGGACGCGCTCGGTGACGAGGCGGGGCCGACCCGGGTCCTCACCGAGACCCACCGCTGGCTGAACAGCTTCCACCCGGACTCGGCGGTCGAGCTCGACTACGGGGGACTGGTTCAGCTCATCGAGGACCCGGTGTTGGCCACCGACACCACGGCCGACGACGTGCACGCCCTCCTCGAAGGGCTGCGCAGAGGCTCCCTGGAGGAAGTCACCGAGGCATTCGAGACCCTGCGTGACTACTGGGGTGACCTCGCGTCGCGAGAGCGGTTCAACTAGGCCGCGAGCAGCCGGGTGAGCTCCTTCTCCACCTCGGCCGCGACCCGCAGTCCTCCGACCTCACGACCGCCGCCCAGCACCAGGCCGGAGCCGCGGCGCAGGCCGTCGACCACGGCCTGCGCCGCGGGATTGGTCGGCCACGCGTCCAGGGCCCGCAACACGGCGGCCAGCAGCGGGCCACGGGCGCGAGCTGCGCCGTCATCGAATTTGCAGGTCACCGTGGTGCCGTCGGACAGCGTCATGGCGTGGACACCCTCTGCGCCGCCCTTTGAGAGCAGGCCCGGCACCGACAGCATCAGCAGCGTGTCCTCCTTGCCGCTGCCCGCCACCAGCCACGGGTTCGCACGCATCACTTCACCCACCCGGGTGCCGGAAGCCTTCGAGAACGCCCTCGCCAGGGCCGTCAACGAGAACGCGAACAGGGGAGCGCCACAGCCGTCCACCCCCACCGCCGCGATCTTCTCGCCGGTCAGTTCCTCCACCGTCTCGGTGATGACCCGCTGCAACGGGTGATCCGGGTCGGTGTAGTCGTCTGTGGACCAGCCCCGCTGCACGCACGTGGTGAGCATGCCGGCATGCTTGCCCGAACAGTTCATGGCCGCGGGCCGCGGCTCGGGCGGGCAGAGCAGGTCGTCCTCACCGAGCCCCGCCGCGGCCAGGATCGACAGCGCACGCTCGATGTGTCCGGGTTCACCCGCGTGCGACGCGCACACGAGCGCGAGGTCGGTGTCGTCGATCTCCAGGCCGGCCTTGAGCATGCCCAACGCCTGGAACGGTTTGTTCGTCGACCGGGGGAACACCGGTGTGTCGACATCCCCGATCGCGGCGCGGACCGAGCCGTCGGGAGCGGTCACGACGACGGCACCTCTGTGCACGCTCTCCACGAATCCCGACCGCACGACCTCGACCAGCACCGGGTTGCTCGTCGCGAAGCTCATGTCGTTCCGTTCTCGCCACCGGGCTCACCCTGGCGGCGCTCGCTGTTCAACAGTTCGTCGACCGACGCCGTGCCTTGGGCGTAGCGCCGGGCGATCTCGGCGTTGAACGAATCTACGACAGCCTGGACCTCACGTCGCCGTTTGGAGACGGACCTCTCCTGCTCCCGATAGCTTTCCAGCGCCTCGGCGAGTTTCTCGTCGGACAGGGACGTGACGTCGGAGAGATCGGCGTTGCCCACGAGCGCCTCAGCCCTGCGCCGGTACTCGCCGGCCCGGGACGGTTCCAGCTTCTGGTAGCGGCCCGAACCGGTGGCCGGACCCAGCGCGTTGTCCGCGAGGATCGTGGTGAGCTGCTCCACCACTCTGCCCCGGGTGCCCGAGGCTCGGCTCTGCTGTTCAGCCTTGACGATGTCGATCCGGGCATGGAGCAGTCTTCGCAGGTAGGACAGGTCGGTCTCCTCCTGCGCCGCTTCGTTCCGCCGTTCGCGCAACGTGGCCATCGTCATTCGGTCGAGGTCGCGCGTGTAATCGGCGGCCAGCACTCGGTCGATCCGACGGCGTCCGCCGGGCCGGACTTCGATCACGGGGTCATCCTGCTCTACGACGATGAAATCCACCAGTGGAACTTTCAGATCATGTCATCCCCGCAAGCGCCGCGCGGCCTCCCGCCCAGGAGCCGTGTGTTCCCGGGGCATCGAATCGGGGTCGATCGCGGCCTGCACGGCCCTGTCCTCGGCGCCCGCCACCAGCTCGGCGTCCACCGGGGTGGAACGCTTGAGCAACGCGAGAGCGATGGGACCGAGTTCGTGGTGCTGGGCCACGCTGCCGACCCTGCCCACGGTGCGCTCGCCGCGGACCACCGGGTCACCCGTTTTCGGATAGATCTCCTGGGAGCCGTCGAGGTGCAGCAACACCATGTTGCGCGGCGGTTTGCCCACGTTGTGCACCTTGGCGACGGTTTCCTGACCGCGGTAGCAGCCCTTGGCCACGTGAGCTGCGGAGCCGATCCAATTCACCTCGTGCGGGATCGTGCGTTCGTCGGTGTCGACGCCCAGCTTCGGCCTCCGCGACTCGACCCGCAGCGCGTCGAAGGTCCACGTACCCGCGGGGCGGGCTCCGGCGTCGGTGAGCCTGGTCCACCAGTCGTCCAGCTCGGACCTCGGCACCAACAGGTCGACACTCGACGGACCCGGCCACGGCATCCGCCGCGCTATCCCGCCGGAGAACCGCGTGACGGCGTACGGGTGGGTGCCGAGGTCGATGTCGAACCGCGACAGCATGGCGGGCACCTCGGGACCGAGCAGGGTCAGCACCGCCCATTCGTCGGTGACGTCGCGGATCTCGACCTTCGACCAGAACTTCATGGCTTCGAAGTACTCCACCAACGTCTGCTTCTCGCCGCCCTTGGGCAGCGCCGAGGTGACCTGAGCCCCGGGGTCGGTGTCGAGGTAGACGGTGCCGTCGACGTATGCCAGCACCATGTGCGCGTCGATCCGGCCATGGCTGTCCAGCACCAACGCTTCGGTGCCCTCGCCCTCCGGCAGCTCGGTGACATGCTGTGAGATGACCAGGTGCAGCCACGACAGGCGCTCCTCGCCCGTCACCGTGATGATCTCCCGGTGAGACCTGTCGATGACCGCGACACCACGGCTCGCCGTGCGCTGCTCGGCGAACGGGTCACCCCAATGCCACGGCACGCCTGCCTCGGGATGATCTTCGGGGGGTGCGACGACGCCGGGACGCCTCAGCAGCGGAGACTCATACGCCATGACCCGATCGTAGGCTGATCTCATCCGCGACGGATGAGTACGGTGTATGCATGCGCGTACTGGTCTTCCTCGACGGCACCCTCGGCGATCCCTCACAGCCTCACGTCCGTGTCGACAACACAGGCGTCCTCCGGGGCGACGGCATCTTCGAAACGGTTCTCGTCGTGGACGGCAAACCGCGCGAACTCGGCCCGCATCTCGACCGCCTGGCGCGTTCGGCGGCCCTGCTCGACCTTCCCGAGCCCGACCTGGACGCCTGGGAGCGGGCGACCCAGACCGTGATCGACAACTGGCGGGGTTCGTCCGAGATCGCGGTGAAGCTCGTCTACACCCGGGGCTCGGAAGGCGACCCCGACGCCGAACCGTTGTGCTACGCGCTGGGCATGGAGATCGACGAGAAGGTCAAGCGCGCCCGGGTCGAGGGCGTTGCCGCCGTCACGCTCGACCGCGGCTTCGGCCCGGACATCGCCGAGCGGGCCCCCTGGCTGCTGCTCGGAGCCAAGACGCTGTCGTACGCGGTGAACCTCGCCGCCTTGCGCGAGGCCGAACGTCGAGGCGCGCAGGACGTCATCTTCACCGCCACGGACGGTTCGGTCCTGGAAGGCCCGACCTCCACCGTGCTCGTGGCGAAGGGACGCACGCTCTACACGCCTCCGCCCAACGTCGGCATCCTTCCCGGCACCACCCAGCGCGGTGTCTTCCGGGCCGCGGAGAAGGCGGGCTGGACGGTGAAATCGGAGCCCATCCCGGCCGGTGAGCTCGCTTCGGCCGACGGTGTCTTCCTGGCGTCGTCGGTGCGGAAGGTGACCAGGGTGCACACCCTGAACGGCACGCCACTGGCCGACTCCCGCGACATCCACGCCGAACTGTGTGACGCCTACGAGGCGCAATACGCCTGAGCGGTCCTCGGGCGGGACGAAGGCAAAGAAGGGTCAGCCGCCTCGGCCGACTCAGCCGACGACGCGCTGCAACAACGCCGAGCAGTGCGGCGCCATGGGCTGGCCCTCCATCGCACGCTCCTCGACGTAACCGAGGTCACCGTTGTTGACGATGCCGTACAACCGCTTGGCGGCGGTGACCTCCTTGGCACTGGCCGACCGCGCCACCGCGTCGGTGCCCAGTTCCCAAGCGGCCTGGCTCTTCGGCTTGCCGTAATACAGCTCCACGATACCCGTGGAATGAGCGAGCAACAGCTCGATGGTGTCGTCGGGCTGTGGGCGCCACCAACCCGTCTCACGGGCGGCCAGGCGTAGCACCTCACCGTTGTCGTCGAGCAGCCACGCCCGTGCCTCGTGGTAGAGGAACGGCCTGCCGTCGTGGGAGATCGTGATCTGTTGCGCGAAGCGATACGAACGATCGAGCGTGGGGTAGCTGACCTCGCCCTCACCACGCCACACGCCCACCAACGGAAGGAGTGCGAGGCAGGCGTCGTCCAGGCTGGGCCCTTCCCGCAGGTTCGCCGTGTCACCGGGGATGGGCAGGTCGTCGAGCTGCGGGAGGTTACGGTGGGCGGTCTTCTCGGCCCGCTCCGCGGCAGCTCGGATCGCGTCGTCGCCGCTTGTCATGACGTGTCGTGACTCAATCAGTGGTCGGTGTACAGGCGGTAGATCACGTACGCGCCGAACCAGATGGACGCGATGACCACCAAGACCATCAGTGCTGTAAAGAAGATCTCCACGACCAGAAGGATAACCCGCTCGTCCGTTCGCCGGAGGACCCGGCACCTGAGAGCCCAACCACACCCGGGTGCCGACAAAAGCGAAGGTCACCCTCCCGAGACCGGGAAGGTGACCTTCGTAGTGAAGCCGTTCAGGCGACCGACTCAGGCGACCGTGATGGCCACCCGGTGCACTCCAGGGCCACCGGCCTGCACGGAGGCCTCGCCGCTGCCCGTCCGGTGCAGCGCGCGCACCGTCCAGGTGCCCGGCGCGGCGTAGAACCGGAAGTCACCCTCCGGCGACGCCTGCACCTCTCCGGTGAACTCCCCGCCACCGTCGAGCAGACGTACGAACGCGCCGCCCAGCGGCCCGTCCGCGCCCGTGACCTTGCCCGCCACCACGACCTGGCCGCGCGTGTCCTCGTCGATGGCCGTCGCCGTCTGCGCCGGTGCTCCGCACCCGTCCGTCATGACCGCTCTCCCTACTCTCCCGTCTCCACCGGCACGCCGATCAGCGAGCCGTACTCGGACCACGAACCGTCGTAGTTCTTCACGTCCTTCAGCCCCAGCAACTCGTGCAGGGCGAACCAGGTGTGGCTGGAACGCTCACCGATCCGGCAGTAGGCGATGGTCGGCTTGGACGGATCCAGCCCCGCCTCCTTATACAGCTGTTCCAGTTCCTCGTTGGACTTGAAGGTGCCGTCCTCGTTGGCCGCCTTGGACCACGGCACGTTGATCGCGCTCGGGACGTGGCCGGCCCGCAGCGCACCCTCCTGCGGCAGGTGAGCCGGCGCCAGCAGCTTGCCGGAGAACTCGTCGGGCGACCGGACGTCCACGAGGTTCTTGACGTCGATGGCCTCGACGACCTCGTCGCGGAACGCACGCAGCGAACGGTCCTGTTCCTTCGCGGTGTAGTTCGTGCGCTCGCGCTTGACCTCCTCGGTCGTCAGAGGACGGCCGTCGAGCTCCCACTTCTTGCGGCCACCGTCGAGCAGCTTCACCTTGTCGTGGCCGTAGAGCTTGAAGTACCAGTAGGCGTAGGCGGCGAACCAGTTGTTGTTGCCCCCGTAGAGGACCACCAGGTCGTCGTTGGCGATGCCCTTGGCGGACAACAATTCCTCGAAGCCTTGCCGGTCGACGACATCCCGCCGCTTCGGGTCCTGCAGCTCGTTCTTCCAGTCGAACTTCACAGCTCCCGGGATGTGCCCGCTGTCGTAGGCGGTCGTGTCCTCGTCGACCTCGGCGAACACCACACCCGGGGTGTCGAGGTTCTCCTCGGCCCAGTCGACGGTGACAAGCACGTCTTCACGGCTCATGGGGGTACTCACTTTCTTGCGTCGAAAAAGGAAAGATCGTGTCGATCAGGCGTTCACGCGCGCTTGGTGCGCGGTGTGACCCGCTGGAGCAGCAGGTACACCTCGCAGCCCAGACAGAAGTCGAAGGCGGCGTTGAGGAACGCCGCGAACAGGGCGAACGCTGTCGCGATCAGGCCCACCACGGGCAGGCCGAACGCGTAGCCGACGGTTCCGACGAGCGCGAAGACGAACCCGACGGCCTGCGCGAAACGCAGCGGAGCGGCGTTCTCTCGCTCACTCGTCGGCCGCAGCCTGGGCGCGATCAGTACGCGGTACAGAACCGAGTACGGGGCGAGGTGGAGGCCGACGAAAGCGCCGAGAGCGAAGACCACGGTCTGGGCCGCGAGCAGCGGCCACCATTCGGTGACCAACACGATCGCGAGGACCACCGTGGTGACCACGGCCGCGAACCGAGGGCCGCGGGGGTCCACCGACGCTGTCGCGGACATCTCACCTCCAATGGGTCGAACGCCAGGTCTGCTGCAGGCGATGCGACGAACACAGACTGCTCCGCACACGGCACAGGTCGATCACGCGCCGCTGTGTCAGGAGGTGAGTAGGCAGTCTGTCCACGGGCCCCACAGTACTCAGTCACACCGGAAGGGGGAACGAAGTTCATTCTGTGGGATGCATGTAGGGGGCCAGCGCTGTGCGCAGCGCTGCGAGCTTCGGCACACCGCCGACACGCCACAGCTCTCTGCCCGCCGCGTCGAACGCGATGGTCGTCGGGGTGCGTAACACCCGTAATTCCTCCGCGAGCTCCGGCCGGTCGGTGACGTCAAGCTCCACGTGTGCGACACCGTCGGTGCCTTTCGCCACTCTCTCCAGCACGGCGCGGGCGTGGCGACACGGCGCGCAGAAGGTGGTGGACAGCTGCACCAGGGTGACGGCGTCCGGCACGAGCACCTCGGCCACGGGCGCGGGTGGAGAAGGCGGAGAAGGGGGATCGACGGCCGGTCCGGCGCCGCGACGAACTCTCCCATCCCGCGACCGCAGCAGAAGGCCGGTGAGCACACCCGCCACGAGCGTGCCCAGTAACAGCCACACCCCGGTCACCGGTCCGCTCCCTCGGTCAGCCGCCGAGCGTGTCGGAGACGCCGCCGAACGTGACGTTCTCCGCCTCACCGTGCAGGGTCAGCGAGCCGGGCGCGACGTGGATCGCGGTGGGGGTCACGGTGAACGGCATCGTCCCGGCGTTGATGTCGGCCTCGAAGTTCGGCAGCAGCGCCCGCTGGACTTCCTCGGGGACGACGGTGGTCTCCTTGTCGTTGCCGAACTGCAGGCGGTGCGGCGTGATCCGGATCGTGGTCCCGTCCAGCTCGATCATGGCGAAGGCGAAGATCTCGATGCGCTCGCCGGCGACATCGGCCTTGCCGGACAGGCGCACGCCCGCGGTGGAGTCGTCGCCGTCCTCGTCGATTTCCGCGGCCCGCTCCTCGTCGACGCCCTCGCCGTGGAGCACGTACGACTTCGACGACGGCTCGATACGCAGGTCGTCGATGTTGGTCAGCGGGGCGACGCGGGCGATGTCGCTGGCCTTCAAGGTGATCTCACCCACGAGCCTGCCGATCTCGATGTTGTCGGCGTTGCCCGAGGTGAGGTCGGACATCGGCGCGTTCACGTCGTGCAGGTTGGCCCGCACGGAGACGTCCTGCAGTTCCTGGACGCGCACCCCGTCGGCGGTGATGCTGATGTGATCGTACTCGCCGGAAGCCGCTTGCAAGGCGAATGGGAAGCCGTGAATTTCGACCGCGGGATCCTGATCCAACCCGAGTTGCTCACGTGCTTTCTGGGACACCGTGTGTTCGGCGAACGTGGCCGCCGCGAAATCGGCGCCCACCAGCAGGCCGACCAGCACGACCAGGACGATCACAATGCGTTTCACCCGGCGTCGGCTCCTTGTCCCGTTCGACTGTGCCGTCTCGGTTACAGCAGTGTTCACGATCACTTCCGTCCTGTTGAAAGCATGTCCCACCGAGCCCGAAATGGTGTGACGCCGGTTCCAGAACTGCTGCGGTCGCAGGCCCCGGGATTATTCTTAGCCCGACCGGAACGCGGAAGCGCGGGGTGGTGCCCATGAGTCTCGACCTGTTGGTGCTGACGAAGGAACACCGAGCCGCCTCCGTTCTTCCCGCGCTCGAGCTGCTGCCGCATACCGTACGGGGGCGCCGCCTGGAGCTCACCGCCCTCCTCGACACCGGACAGCCGGACATCATCCTGCTCGACGCCCGCAGTGACCTGGCCTCCGCCAAGAGCCTGTGCCGTCTGCTCAAGGACCCGGCCGAGACCGAGGCTTCCACCCCGGTGATCGCGGTGGTCGGTGAAGGCGGCCTCGTGGCCGTCAGCTCCGAATGGCGCACCGATGACATTGTGCTCCCGACAGCGGGACCCGCCGAGGTGGACGCCCGGTTGAGGCTCGTCACCACCCGTGCGAGTGCTGACGCCACGAGCGGTACCGAACTGCGCGTCGGTGACCTGGTGATCGACGAGGCGACCTACACGGCACGGCTGCGCAAGCGCACGCTGGAACTCACCTACAAGGAGTTCGAGCTGCTGAAATACCTCGCCCAACATGCGGGGCGGGTGTTCACCCGCGAGCAGTTGCTCCGAGCGGTGTGGGGCTACGACTTCTTCGGCGGCACGCGCACCGTCGACGTGCACGTGCGGCGGTTGCGCGCCAAGCTCGGCCCGGAACACGAGCAGTTGATCGGCACCGTCCGCAACGTGGGCTACAAGTTCGAACGGCCGGGGAAGATGCGGGGGAGAATAGCGCCGGCAGCCGGACGGTTCGCCTCCTCCCCGGACTCCGTGGGAACCACGCTTCCGGAACTCTCGGCGAACTGACCGCGGAGGCCGTGCGGCCGCTCTCCACTAGGGTTGGGCCATGCACAACTTCGTGTGGGCCGAGGAACTGGGCACCGAACACCTCGACGACATTCGCGCGTTGTTGCTGGCCGCGCGCACGGCCGACGGGCGTCCCGACATCGAACCGGACGGGCCGTTCCCCGGTGAGTTCTCCGGTCCACGCCACCTGCTGTGCTTCGACGGCGACGGCCCCGCGTCCGAGCTGGTCGCCTACGCACACCTCGACGTCCGGGGCGACGCGTTCGGGCGACAGGTCGCCGAGTTGATCGTGCATCCCGCGTACCGGCGGCGCGGGCACGGCACGGCCACGCTCGGCGAAGTGCTGCGGCACGCGGACCGGCTCCGGATCTGGGCGCACGGTGACCATCCGGGGGCCGCCCGGCTGGCCGAGCGGTTCGGGCTGACGCGCGCCAGGGAACTACTGGTGATGAGCGCGTTCTCGGCCGAACATGAATGGTCCGAACCACGCCTTCCGGAAGGCATCGGGTTGCGCACGTTCGTCCCCGGCCAGGACGAGCAGGCCGTGATCGACGTCAACGCGCGCGCCTTCGACTGGCACCCCGAGCAGAGCGCGTTCGACATGAAGGCGTTGCGCGACGCGCAGCGTGAGAGCTGGTTCGACGCCGACGGGTTCTTCCTCGCCGAGAACTCCGAGGGCCGAGTCGTGGGCTTCCACTGGACGAAGGTGCACCCCGCCAACCCGAGCCGGTTCGGTGGGCGCCCCGTCGGGGAGGTCTACGTCGTGGGTGTGGACCCCGACGCGCAAGGCGGCGGCCTCGGCCGGGCATTGACCCTCGCCGGGCTGCGCTACCTACGGCAACGCGGGCTCGACCAGCTCATCCTCTATGTCGAAGGGGACAACACGCCCGCCGTCGCCGTTTACCGCAAGCTCGGTTTCGAGACGGTGGAGACCGACGTCCAATACGCGAAAGGGTCGTGAGCGGCGGCTCGCGCCTTTGCCCACGACCCCGCGAAAGGTTCTTCCTTCAGCCGAAGCGGCCGGAGATGTAGTCCTCGGTGGCCTTGCTCTGCGGCATCGAGAAGATCTGGGTGGTCTCGCCGATCTCCACCAGCTCGCCCGGCTGACCGACGCCCTTGAGGTTGAAGAACCCGGTCGTGTCACTGACCCGGGCGGCCTGCTGCATGTTGTGGGTGACGATCACGATCGTGTACTCGCTCTTGAGCTCCAACATCAGGTCCTCGATGGCCTGAGTGGAGATCGGGTCGAGCGCGGAACACGGTTCGTCCATCAACAGGACGTCCGGCTGCACCGCGATGGCGCGCGCGATGCACAGCCGCTGCTGCTGGCCACCGGACAGACCGGAACCGGGCTTGCCCAGCCGGTCCTTGACCTCGTTCCACAGGTTCGCCGAACGCAGTGAACGCTCGACGACGTCGTCCATCTCCGAGCGCTTCATCTTCCGGTTGTTCAGCTTAAGGCCCGCGGCCACGTTGTCGTAGATGGACATCGTGGGGAACGGGTTCGGCCGTTGGAACACCATGCCGATCTGGGTGCGCACCCGCACGGGGTCCACGTTCGGCGCGTACAGGTCCTGGCCGTCCATCAGGACCTGGCCTTCCACCCGCGCGTTGGGCACGAGTTCGTGCATCCGGTTCAGCGTGCGCAGGAACGTGGACTTACCGCAGCCGGAAGGACCGATCAGCGCGGTGACCGACCGTGGCTGGATGGTCATCGACACGCCCTGTACGGCGAGAACCTTGTCGTAGTAGATGTCGAGATCCTTGACCTCGATTTGCTTTGCCACAGTGCTTCCAATCCAGGTGTAGCTCTAGCCGCGGGTCTTCGGTGCGAACAGTCGGGAGATGAGCCGAGCGATCAGGTTGAGCACCATCACGATGATGATGAGCAGCAGCGCGGCCGCCCAAGCCCGATCGAGCGACGGTTCGGGTGGCGTCCCGGGGGCGACGTACTGGTAGTACGCGAAAACCGGCAGGGTGGCCATGCGGTCGTCGAACGGGTCGAAGTTGTCGCCTGTGGTGATACCCACCGTCACCAGCAGAGGCGCAGTCTCGCCGATGACCCTGGCGATGGCCAGGGTGACACCCGTGGCGATACCGGCCAACGCGGTCGGCAGTACCACTTTCAGGATAGTGCGCCATTTGGGCACTCCGAGCGCGTACGACGCCTCCCGCAACTCGTTGGGCACGAGTTTCAGCATCTCCTCCGTCGACCGCACCACCACGGGAGTCATCAGCACGCTCAGCGCGATGGCGCCCATCATCCCCATGCGGATACCGGTGTTGTCGAACAACAATGCGAAGAGGGAGTAGGCGAACAGACCGGCCACGATCGACGGGATACCGGTCATGACGTCGACGAAGAAGGTGATGGCCTTGGCGAGCTTCCCTTTGCCGTACTCCACCAGGTAGATGGCGGTCAGCATGCCCACCGGCACCGAGATCACCGTCGCGAGCCCGGTGATGATGAGCGTGCCCATGATGGCGTGGTACACACCACCGCCCTCGCCGAGCACGCCCCGCATCGAGTGCGTGAAGAACTCGGAGTCGAACCGGGCCAGCCCCTTCGACACCACCGTGACGATGACCGAGATCAACGGCAGCAGGGCGAGCAGGAACGCGCCCGTGACCAAAGCCGTGACCAGTCGGTCCTTGGCTTTCCTCGGGCCCTCGACGGTCCGGGACCAGGCGTAGATCACGACCGCGTAAGCGGCGGCGGCAACGATGGCCGCGCCCGCGATGTTCCAGTCGGCGAGCCACCACAGGCCGAGACCGAACAGCGCCGCGACGGCCAGTACGGCCCACGAGGCGTATTTCGGCAACTGTCCCTGTGTGAGCGGAACACCGGACAGCGGTGTGTGAAGGTCGGTGTCTCCCGTGTCGGGAGTACTCGTCGGACTGGGCATCAGTTGGCTCCCGAGAATTCCTTGCGCCGCTCGACCACCGCGCGGGCCGTCATGTTCACGACCAGGGTGAGCGCGAACAGCACCAGACCGGACGCGATCAGCGTGTTGACGGCGATGCCGGTGGACTCGGGGAACTGCAACGCGATGTTGGCAGCGATGGTCCCCGGGTTACCGGTGCTGATGAGGTTGAACGTGACGCCGCCCGAGACCGACAGCACGATGGCCACCGCCATGGTCTCGCCGAGCGCGCGGCCGAGTCCCAGCATCGAGGCTCCGATGATGCTCGACCTACCGAACGGCAGCACCGCCATCTTGATCATTTCCCAGCGGGTGGCGCCCAGTGCCAGCGACGCCTCCTCGTGCAGCTTCGGTGTCTGGACGAACGCCTCACGCACGACGGCCGTGATGATCGGCAGGATCATCACAGCGAGGACCAGGATGGCCACCAGCATGGTGCGGCCCGTGGCCGACGCCGGTCCCGCGAAGAACGGGATGAACCCCAGGTTCTCGGCCAGCCAGCCCGTCGGTTCGACCGTCAAAGGTGCGAGCTGGTTGAAGCCCCACAGGCCGTAGACGATGCTCGGCACGGCCGCGAGCAGGTCGATCAGATAACCCAGGGCCTGCGCTATCCGTCGGGGCGCGTAGTAGGTCACGAACAGGGCGATGGCCACCGCGAGCGGCGCGGCGATCAACAGCGCGAAGACCGCCGACAGCAAGGTGCCGAACAACAGTGGCCAGATGTAGACGAGGAGCCCTTCGCCACCGGGGATCTCGTCGGCGGGGGCGGTGATCGCCGGCCACGCCTCCGCGACGAGGAATGCCGCGACACCGGCGAGTACGACGAGGATCAGGATGCCCGCGCCTGTGGACGCGCCGGCGAAAATGCGGTCCCCCGGCCGCTGTGGCGCTCTCCGCGTGCGCGGCTTATCCGCTGTGCTGGGCAATTGCCATCCCTTCTGATGCTGGTCGTGGTGCCCACGCGGAGCAGACACCGCGACAGCCTGAACACGGCATCCGGGTGGTCACCACCTCGGGTGACCACCCGGACAGGACGCGGTGCGTCGGTGTCAGCTATCGGAGCCGATCGCGTCGACCGCGGGCTGGATCTCCTCACGCAGCGCGTCGGAGAGGGGGGCGGATCCGGCGTGCTGCGCCGAAGCCTGCTGGCCCTCGGAGCTGATCATGTGGTTGAAGTACGCCTTCACGAGTTCAGCCTTGTTCGCGTCACCGTAATCGGTGCAGGCCAGAGCGTACGAAACGAGGACAATGGGGTAAGTACCCTCCTCCGTCGTGTCGCGCGCGAGCTCGTAGGCGAAGCTGTAGTCGCCGCGGCCCTCGATGCGCTCGGAGACCTCCAGCACCTTGGCGGCGGCCTGCGGGGAGTAGGCGACGAAGTCGTCACCCACGCCGACCTTCACCGTGCCCAGATCGCCGGCCTGGCTGGCGTCCGCGTAACCGATGGTGCCGTTGCCGTTGCCGACGGCCTGGACCACGCCCGAGGTGCCCTGGGCGGCCTCGCCGCCGTTCACCGGCCAGCTGTCGCTGACCTCGTGCGGCCATTCCTCCGGCGCGGCGGCCTTGAGGTATTCGGCGAAGTTCTCAGTGGTGCCCGACTCGTCCGAGCGGTTGACCGGGGTGATGTCGATGTCGGGGAGCTCGGCGTCCGGGTTGTCGGCGGCGATCTCCGGGTCGTTCCACTTCGTGATCTCCTGGTTGAAGATCTTCGCGATGGTGGCGGGCTTGAGGTTCAGTTCGTTGACGCCCTCCAGGTTGAAGATCACAGCGACGGGGGAGACATACGTCGGGATCTCCACGACCTGGCCGCAGCGTTCTTGGGCCGCCGCCAGTTCTTCGTCGTCCAGGAAGGCGTCGGTGCCGCCGAAGTCCGACCCTCCGTTGACGAACTGCTCACGGCCACCGCCGGAGCCGATCGGGTCGTAGTTCACCGTGACGTCGGGGTTGCTGTCGATGAAACCGGCCTGCCACGCCTTCTGTGCGGCTTCCTGCGAGCTAGCGCCGGCACCCGAGATCGTTCCCGAGAGATCCGATCCGTTGCCGCCTTGGCCGTTGCCCTGTTCGTTGGCTGAACCGCACGCTGCGATGCCGAGGGTGAGCGCGGCGGCCGCGGGGAGAGCGATCGCGCGGCTCAAGGGGAAACGCTTCACGGTAGACCTCTTCCGAAAGGTGGCGGTCGGTTGCGGCCGACTTCTGCGGATGCTCACGATGGTGGACGTTATGGGCGGTACGTGACACCGCAGGACAGTGTTGGTGAACGGAAGTTGAACGGAATCCGACATCCGGCGGACGTCACGGAAACAGCTCAGGTATGTGACTCTGTGTTATTGAAAATGGCGACGAATCAGGCAAATAGGGCGCAGGGCGTGAGATTTCGGCGCACAAAAGCACACTTTCGGGTGTTTTAAATCTCGTCGCTCGAGTAGCCTGGCATACGGCCTGTAACCACGAACACCATTCGACGCGCCACGGACACGGCGTGGTCAGCGTAGCGCTCGTAGAACCGGCCCAGCAACGTGACGTCCACGGCGGTGGCCACACCATGCTCCCAGTCCTTGGCCATGATGACGGTGAACAGGTGACGGTGGATGTCGTCGACCTGGTCGTCGTCGGTCTCCAGGCTGCGGGCGGCTTCGATGTCGCGAGTCTTGATGATCTTCTCGACCCGGCGAGCCAACCGGACCACGATCTTGCCCATGTCGGCGAAGTACGGCTGCACGTTCGCCGGCAGGACCGGCTCGGGGTGACGACGACGGGCCGCCTTGGCGACGTGCAGGGCGAGGTCACCCATTCGTTCGAGGCTTTCGGCCGCGTGGATGGCGGCGAGCACGATCCGCAGGTCGGTGGCCACAGGTGCCTGCAGAGCGAGCAGTGCGTACGCCTGTTCCTCGCAGTCGGCGCGTGCGTCGTCGACCAGAGCGTCGTCGCTGATGACCTGCTCCGCCAGCTCCAGGTCCGACTCCAGCATGGCCTTCGTCGCCCGCTCCATGGCTTCCGCCACCTGAACGGACATATCGGCCAACTTCGTGGCCAGGTTATCGAGTTCGACGTTGTAAGCCTCACGCATGAGATTCACTCTACGTGCGGGTTAACACCTGTGCCGTACCGTGAAGTGAAGCTCCGGTGAACCGCGGCTGTACACCTGTTATGTGTCATGCCGGCGCGGCTGCCTGCTGCGGCGTCTCCGTTCCCGCCCCGGCCTCCGCCGGTGTTCCCGTGCCGGTCCCTTCCTCCGATGTGGAGTCGTCCTGCGACTCTTCCTCCTCACCCGGCAGTGGCGTGTTGTCGATGAGTGCTTGGAACAGCTCTTCGGCGTCGGCCTCCAACAGCACTTCGTTACCGCGTTCGTTGGCCTCGCCCACCGTCGGGATCGTGAGGAACGTGACCTTGCCCGCGTCCAGCCCCCTCATCGACTGGGCCAGAGTGAGCATCTGGTCGACCCCGATGTTCTCGCCGAACGTGGACCTGGCGAACTCCTGCGCGAAATCGGTCAGTTTGCCCATGTCGAACAGCACATCGCCGGACAGGACCTTGCGCAGCAGTGACGACAGGAACTCCTGTTGGCGCTGCATCCTGCCGTAGTCGGAGAACGTCGGGTCGCCGTACACCTTGCGTGCCCGCACGTAACTCAACGCCTGTTCGCCCTTGAGCAGCACGTCGCCGGTCTCCGCCACGATCATTCCGAGCTCGGCGTCCCGCATCGGTTCCTCGAAGTGCAGCGTCACCCCGCCGACCGCGTCGACCATGCCTTTGAATCCCTGGAAATCGATGCCGACGAAGTGGTTGATCCTCAGACCGGAGAGTTGCTGGATCACCTTCGTCAGGCACTGGGGGCCGCCGATGGTGAACGCGGTGTTGAGTTTCACGGCCTCGGCCATGTCGACGGTCTCGCCGTAGTCACCCGTGGCGGGGTCCCAGCGCCGACATTCGGGCCTGGTGATCTCCAGGTCGCGGGGGAAGGAGATCACCACGGCACGTTCCCGGTCCTCCGGGATGTGGGCGAGCATCACCGTGTCCGAGCGTGCGCCTTCGACCAGGTCCGCCGAGCCGACGTTGTCCCCGGCCTGCGCGCCCTGCCTGGTGTCGGACCCGACGATGAGGAAGTTCGCGTCGCCGAGCTGGGCGGAGGCGTTGCGGATGTCGGCCGAGTTCTCGTCCAGGGCGAGGATCTCGTTGACCTGACCCTCGAACCATGTCTTGGCGCCCCAGCCCACACCGGTGCCGAGGAACACGAGGACAGCGGCGACGAGGGCGGCGGCCTTCGACGCGAGGACACCGCGCTCGTCGCGTCCGAGCTTCCTGCTCTCCGATTCGGTGCTCGCTTCGGCGCCTGTTTCGGCGACCGCTTCGGGACTGTCCGATTCGGTGTCCGGTTCACCGTCCCGCGGTTCGGCGGAGCCTGTAGGACCGTCCGATTCGTCTTCACCGGACTCGTCTACCGACTTGTCGCCCGAAGCTCTGTCCGATTTGTCGTCCGGTTCGTCGTCCGATACGCCGTCCGGCTCGTTCGTCGCTCCGTCGTCCGGTTCGGCGTGAGGTTCGGCGTGAGGTTCGGCGCTGTCGGGCGCGGTGTCGGCCCATCCGACGCCGAAGATCTCGATGTCGTCGGACTCGCCTCGTTCGGACTCACCGTCATCGTCGGGGTCGGTGTGATTGCGGCGGGCGTTGTTGCGCCTGTGCGACTTCTGCCCCACCGGGACCACCCGCTGGAACGCGGTCATGGTCTGTTCGAGGAGACGCTGCCGTTTCTGGCGCTTCTTGCGTTCCTCCGCCTCCAGCTCGTCGTGCGCGGCCGAGAACCGGGCCAACGACTCGTCGATCTTGCGGCGGTACTTCGTGGCGTCGTCGACCGGCTCCATCTGGTCGGTCATCGTCAGCCGGTCTTCGAGCGAACGTTCGTCCTGCTCCGTCCTGGGACGACGGCGAGGCCGCCGGGGGACGGGCGAGGCCTCCGGCGGTGCGGCAGCGGCGGGCTGTTGTTCGGCAGGCTCGATCGGCCCGGCGTGCGCGGGCGGCTCCGCGGGGGCGGGCCGTCCGGTCGGCGCCGGGCGTGCGGGTGCGAACGGTGCGTCCTGCCGGGACTCCGCCGCCCGAGGTCGGGGACGCGGACGGCCGTTGCCGTTGGGTGGGGCGGGCGGCCTGCGACCCGGCGTCTCCGGGACCCGTGACGGTGGTGGCGGAGTATCGCCGGTCCGTTCCGGTGCGGCGTCGAGGGCAGCACCGATCTCGGCCGCGGGCGTCGGTGGGCGAACGGGCTGCGGTGGCCGCTGCGCGCGTGGGGGAGGTTGGAAACGGGCCGGTGGGCGGGGCCGCTCGGGCACGGCCTGTTCCCGAGGAGGCGCGGGAGGCGCGGGAGGCGGGGGCGGTGGTGAGGACAGGAGTTTCGCCGGGGGCGGTGGAGGCTCGGCGTTACGGGTGGGGACGTGCCTCGGTGGTTCCCCGTGCGGCGGTTCGATCGCGAGGAAGTGACCTGAGCTTGCCGATTCGGGCCTGCGGGGCTGAGGGCCTTGAGGACGGGGACGGCCGGTGTCGGGGTGGCCGACATCTGACGGCAGCGGCCGGCTTCGGGGTGGTTCGGGCCGCGCGTGATCGGGCCTGGCGAGACCCCGAGGTCCGGGGTCCGCCGGTGGTGGAGCGGAGGGCGGGGTCGTGCCGCGAGGTCGTTCCGGCAACGGGGAACGCTGGGGAAGCGGCTGTGGTGGTGGAGGTGGCTCGGGTGCCTCCACGGGCGGGTCCGGCCGCTGGTGGCGCCCGGTGGGCGGAGGCGTGGACGAAGGCGTGGGCGGGGCGTGGTCGTCGTCGGCCGCGTGCCGGGACCTACGGGGAGATGCCGAAGGCGTGTCGAGGGCCTGCTCGGCCGCCCTCCTGCGCTGCCTCGACGGACGCGCCGTCCCATTCTCCTCGGACGATCGGCGGTCGGCGGCGTGTCGGGCGAGCATCTCGGCGACGCTGATACCGCCCTGGGTGTCCAGCGCTCGACGCCGTCTCCGCTCGGCTTCCTCACGGTTACGCCGGGCGCGTTCTCGCCATTCCGCCGCCTGAGAACTGAGCCCGGGAGTGTCGCGGTCGTCCGACACGCACGCTCCCTTCGCTCAAAAATCCCTTGGGGATTCCGACACCTGCTTGTTGATCGCCGCGAGGACGGCGTTCGTTATCGTACGGATATCAGCCGTTTGTGACGACATCGCAGCAGGAACTTTTACACCGCGTTGCGGCACCAGTTGATCACGTTCGGTATAGCACGTTCGTTCGTGGTCACTGTCACGTGTTCGGCCTATCGATGTTCACGCTTGGTTGCCGTTCGAAGCGCTGTTTCCGGCTCTCGCCCGGTGGGATCGACGCGGAGAAATCGCCGCGGAACACGGGGCCTGAAAAGACCCACTTCAGCCGTGTTCTTCGAGGTAGTGGGCCTATTTCTCGGCGACCGCGGACATCGGGTGAGGCCTCCGCGGACGGTGGTGCGCCCGGCCCCGAGCCGGTTCCCAGCACGGCGTCGGGACGGGGGCTTTTCGCCCTTCGGGCACACCGAGGTCTTCCGCCCACGACTCGGGGCCGTAGCGGCACGGCGAGCCCGTGGCGCCACCCGCGACGCCACCGCCCCGAGTGGTGAAGACCACCGCCGTGTCGGGGAGAAGCCTGGGCGTTTTTCGAACTTTATCCGCCCGAATGCATCATGTCGGCCCCTTCGGGCACGCACGGATCGTCGGGATCGTCCAGCCAGCCGTGCGGCAGTGTGACCTTGCCCGGCGAACCCTGACGGCCTCGGGGCCCGAGAGCGTCGACCGGGAACGGGGCGTCGTGGTCGAGCTGCGTGATCAGCTCGTCCAACTCGTCCAACGACGACACCATCGCGAACCTGCGGCGCAGTTCGGAACCGACGGGAAAGCCCATGAAGTACCAGGCCATGTGCTTCCGAAGGTCCCGCATGGCCTTGTTCGGGCCGTCGTGCTCCACGAGCAGTTCGGCGTGGCGGCGCAACACGCGCGCGACCTCCCCCAGGTTCGGCCCCTCGGGGATCGGCTTGCCTGCGAACGCCGCCTCCAACTCTCCGAACAGCCAGGGCCTGCCGAGGCAGCCACGGCCGACCACGACACCGTCGCAACCGGTCTCGGACACCATGCGCAGCGCGTCGTGGGCGGTGAAGATGTCGCCGTTGCCGAGCACCGGAATGCTGGTCACCGCTTCCTTCAGCCGCGAGATCTGTGACCAGTCGGCCTTGCCGGAATAGCGCTGCGCCGCGGTGCGCGCGTGCAGCGCGACGGCGGCGGCACCCTCGGCCTCGGCGATGCGGCCCGCTTCCAGGAACGTGTGGTGCTCGTCGTCGATACCGACGCGGAACTTCACGGTGAACGGGATGCCCGCGGGTTCGGCCGCCTCCACCGAGGCCCGGACGATGTTGCCGAACAATTTCCGCTTGAACGGCAACGCGGCACCGCCGCCCTTGCGGGTCACCTTGGCGACGGGGCAGCCGAAGTTGGCGTCGATGTGATCGGCCAGTCCTTCGCCGACGATGATCTTGACGGCTTCCTTCATCGTTGCGGGGTCGACGCCGTAGAGCTGCATCGAACGCGGATACTCACCCGCGTCGAACGTCATCATGTGCATCGTGCCGGGATGGCGCTCCACCACGGCACGGGCAGTGATCATCTCACAGACGTAGAGGCCCGCGCCGTACTCCCGACACAGCTTGCGGAACGCGACGTTGGTGATGCCGGCCATGGGCGCGAGCACCACGGGCGGGTCGATCCGGTACGGGCCGATCCGCAGGGCGGTCTTGGACAGAGTCGCGGTCACACTCCCATTGTCGCTGGTGCCGTGCGGTGCAAGCGACGGGGCCGGTCTCGGGGGACGGCTGGGCCGGTCCGTGCCGCGAAGCGGCCTACAACATGGCCACGTTTCTTCGTGGACGTGTCGTAGGCCGCCGGAAAGCCCGCGGACCAGGTGGTTCAGAACGACACGATGATGCACCCGAGGCGCGCACCCGCTGCACCGGCTTCGCCCTCACCGGTCGAGGTGTGGCGTTCGTGGATCACCACGGAGCCCGGCTTGCGGTCGCCGTAGGCCCAGTCGACCTCCGAACGCGCGGACGCCGCTCCCTTGTCGTCGGTGGTGAAGTCGAGCCAGACCTCGTTGTCAGGGTTGGCGTAGGCGGGGTCGGTGGACGGCTGCTCGGGATCCTGCTCGTGCTGGTAGTGCGGCCCGGCGTCGTCACCACTCGGCCCGCAGGGGTCGACGTGCACGTGTGCGCCGTACTCCCGGTCGGGCACAAGACCCCGAACCTCCAGCTCGGTGATCGTGCCCGTCGACTCGGAGAACACCGATGCCACGACGGCCAGTGAACCTGGCGGCACGAGCTCCGTGTCGTAGGTGACGGCCCTACCACTGCTGTGGTCGGTGTCGAACACGTCGATCGTCGCGGACATCCTGAGACCGTCCTGCGCGGCGGTCACGGCGGGCGCCGAGAGCATCGAGACGGTGGCGGCCGTGACGAGTGTGGTGAGAACGGTGAAGGTTTTCCGGGTTCGCATATCTTGTGCTAACCAAAAGGCGCGGCCAACCGCAATGCGCTGTCCCCGTTCGATACATCCACTCCGTGGTCTGGGGCATCGCGGGATCATCGGGGCTCGTAGCCTGGTCCCGTGACGAAAACGGCTGAGACGGGGCGCACCGACCGGACATGGCTCGTAGCGATCGCGGCAGCGTTGTGGGGTACCGACGGACTGCTCAGGTTGCCCTTGGCGAGTGACCTGCCTGCCGCGTCCGTGGTGTTCTGGGAACACGTGATCGTGGCGACGTTGCTGCTTCCGTTCCTTCCCTCGGCCGTGCGCGCGTTGTCGCGGTGTGGGCCGCGGGAGTGGATCGCCGTGCTCCTCATCGGCGGTGGTGCCTCGGCACTGGCCACCTCATTGTTCACGCTGTCGTTCCAGGCCGGTGACCCGGTGACGCCGCTGGTGCTGCAGAAACTCCAGCCACTGTTCGCCATGGTGGCCGCGTTCTTCATCCTCGGAGAACGGCTCCGTGCGGGCTACGCGGTGTTCGCCGTACCCGCGTTGCTGGGTACTTGGTTCCTCGCGTTCGCTGACCCGTTCGACGTTCAGGTGACCGCACTGCGTACGGCGCTGTTCGCGGTCGGGGCCGCGGCGCTGTGGGCGAGTGGGACCGTGCTCGGTCGCCTCGTGTCGACGAAACTCCGACCGCGGGATGTGACCGTGCTGCGGTTCACCGTCGGACTTCCGGTGGCGGCGGCCATCGCGGGCGCGCAAGGCAGCCCGTTCGCCGTGGGGTGGGAGAACGCCACCGGGCTCGTTCTGCTGGCCATCGTGCCGGGGCTGTTGGCGTTGAGCCTCTACTACGTGGGCATGCAGGCCACCCCGGCCGCGCGGGCCACACTGGCCGAGCTGGCGTTCCCCGCCACAACGGCGATCATCAGCGTGACCGTGCTGGACGCGCACCTGTCGGTGACGCAGTGGATCGGGCTCGCCGTGGTGGTGTGTTCGATCACCGCGCTGGGGTGGCACGAGCGGACTCGCTCGGAGACAGTGGTTGTCAACCCTGAATCCGTGAAGGCGAGTACATGAGCGAGACGAGTAGGTGAGAGAGACAGAGGAGCCGCGTCATCAGCAGCTCGCGCGCAATGTCAGTGAGTTGCTCGGTGAATTGCGGGTCGCCCAGGCCGGGGTTCAGATTCTTTTCGGCTTTCAGCTCGCCGTGGCCTTCACCGGGGAGTTCCGTGACGCGAACGGCTTCGAAAAGGGTCTCTACCTGGTGACGGTGCTGTTCACCACGGCGGCCACGGCGTTGCTCATGGCGCCCGCCGCGTGGCATCGGATGCTGTTCCGGAAGGGAAAACGGCTCGCGATCCTGAACGTCGGCAACCGGCTGGTCGTGGCGGGATTGGCGTGTCTCGCCGCGGCGATCACACTGACCGTCTCGTTGATCGGCAAAGTGATTTTCGGCATCGCCGTGATGGTGGTGCTGGCGGTGATCGTCGGGGGAACGTTCTCGTGCGTGTGGTTCGTGACGCCGAAGCTGATGTACCGGGATCGTCGAGAATCCCATGGCAGCTCGTCCGACCGTGACTGAGGGCTTTTCGGCGGGCGGCCGCCCTCGCGCCGCCCGCCGTCGCCACCGTGTCGCCTCACCTCAGGGATCTCGAAATTCGTGTCAGCGCACCCCGGCGGAGCCCGCTGCATAGTCGATCTCTCCCGATAGTGTGAATGTCACCGAGCAGGGTTGACGGTGATAGCGAGGGACGCTATTAGGGAAAGACCTTCCTGGGTAGTCTTGAATTCGAAAGACTTTTCAGTTATTGCCGGTCGGTTCCACGCGCGCGAATCACCCGGGAAGTCCAAGACGAAGGGCGGCGACGCTCGAAAATAAAATGGCATTCCCGCATGACCGGAAAAGGTTTTCGTTTTCATTCCTCGTCGAGGAGATAGGGATGCCATGCGGGAGTTCGGCTGGTCTCCGTGCGCGGCCGGAACCAGTTGGCGAAGGCCAGCTCTGCGTCCACCTCCGACTCGGGAATCTCGTACAGCAGGTCGCTGTCGAGACCGCCCAACGCATGACTGTTGAAAACGGAGAAGATTCCGCTGACACGGTCGGCTTCCAACACCTCGGTGAGGTCGAGTTCGACTTCCGCGCGCGATTCGGCGATGCGCAACGCGAGCGCCTCCGCCACACACAACGGGCCGTTCCAGTCCTCCTGGGTGAGGCGGTGACCGAGCACCGACGCGACGACCAGGAACCGTTTGGCGAACAGAGCGCTGTAACGGTCGGCGTACTGCGGCGGTAGTTCGTCCAGCGCCCAGAGCGCCTCGACCTCGTCGACGGTGGCTTCCTCGTCGTCCAGCAGCTGGACGTCGCTGACCAACTCATCGGTGAGCATTCGAACGCCGTGTAGCAGCGCACCCGCGAGGTACCGGGCCTTCACCTCGTCGGACTCGCCGAAGACGGAGAGGTCGAAGGCCCGCAGACACTCACCCTTGTGCAGCAGTCTTGAGCGTCGATCGGCCAGTTCGGCCTTCTGCACGGCGGCTTGGATCTCGTCGGTGTCCTCGGCGCCGATCAGGAAAGTCCGCATGTCGCCGGCGGCTCCCAGTCCGGCCAGAAGGTTGTCGCTGAGCTCGTCGGGGTCCATCGACGCCGCCAACGCGCTTTCCAACTGGTCGTCGGTCGCGGTGACGGCACAGTGCTTGACCTCCCAGTCCTCCAACAGGTCGATCTCGTCGACGAGTTGTTCCAGGACGGCTCTGGCGGCCTCCTCGGCCAGTACCAGCGCGGGTGCGTCGAGTAGCCAGTTCACCACGGCGCCACTGAGGTGGGCTTCGAGGGAGTGCTCGACCGGGATGATCTCCACGCCGTCCGGTCCTTCGATGCTGACGAGGTGGTTCAACCGGTCGTCGAGCAGCGACATGACACCGACCTGTTGTAGCGGGTCGAGGTCCGGTGTTCCGGGCGGAGAGGCGAGTTCGGCCGTGAGTTGGTACTCCACGGTTCGCAGTGTGGCATGGGTGACCACGGCTCAGGCCTCCAGGCCGAGGTGAATCGGTTCCTCCCCATAACGGGCAAAGATCCGTTGGCGATACACAGAGCAACTGCTCGGTTCACTCTAGTAGTGGTGTCGCAGGGGCTCTTTCACTCCATAGCGTGTGGAAATGGCACGGACACGTCCCGAAAGGGTGGTGATTGCCATGAGTGGGTGTGGTTGCTGCGGTTCCTGCAGTGGGCCGAACTGCGGTTGCTGCGGGAAGTGCTGACCCTTTAAAGGGTCCCGCGTGCCCCGCACTGCACAACGATGTGCGGCGGGGCACGTACCAGTCGGCGCAGCCATCGTGTCCGCAGATTGCGTAGTCGTGTCCGCAGTCTGCGTCGCCGTGTCCGCAGTTCGTGAAGGCAGGGGAGTAGCCGAAGTCACTACGGATGCCTCCCGTGCTGCCCGCGCCGGACCACCGTTACACTTTCTAAAGCGGGGCCGTTAGCTCAATCGGCAGAGCTGTGGACTTTTAATCCATAGGTTCCGGGTTCGAGCCCCGGGCGGCCCACCAAAAGCCCAGGTCAGCTGGCCACCAGTTGGTTCGCAGTGACGGCGGCTCACGCTTTACTTACAGGAAACTACTCGGACTCATTACCGAGGACGTCCTCAAGCGCCGCAGCCGTCGCACAACCGGTGCCGGCCGACATAGTCGAGGGGGCCCGGCAGCCTTCCCTGAGACGCCGAGTTCCCTGTGCTTTCGGCGTGACTCATTCAAGTGTCGCCGCCGGCCCGGGAGTGTGCTCGGACCGTTGTCAGGGGCTCCACCCGAGGAATAGAAACGCGGTCGGAGGGTTTGTCACTGGGTGCATACATCTGATTTTTCGTGGACGTGAGGGAACTTCGACATTGTCTGTGCCCTTGAGCATTCTCGACCTGGTCCCCATCTCGGAGGGGTCCGCCGCCCGAGCCGCCATCGCCGCTTCGATGAGTTCGGCTCGCCTCGCTGACCGGTTGGGCTTTCACCGGCTCTGGTTCGCCGAGCACCACAACACTCCGAACCTCGCCGCCAGCGCTACTTCGCTGCTCATCTCCCAGGCCGCTTCGGTCACGGAGCGCATTCGGGTGGGTTCCGGTGGGGTGATGCTGCCCAACCACGCTCCGCTCATGGTGGCCGAGCAGTACGGGACCTTGGTCAACATGCACGGGGATCGGATCGACTTGGGGCTGGGTCGGGCTCCGGGAACGGACATGATGACCGCCCAGGCGTTGGGTCGTTCCTCGGCCGAACCGCAGGCTTTCGCCCAGAGTATCTACGACTTGCAGGGCTGGTTCGGCGAAACCGGGACCGCCCACAGCATGCCGATCATGTCCGCCGTGTCCGCCGGGACTGCGGTGCCGATCTGGGTGCTCGGATCGACCGTCAACGGTGCCTCCATCGCCGGCCAGTTGGGGCTGCCGTTCTCGGTCGCCTCGCACTTCGCCCCGGACCAGCTCGATCAGGCCATCCAGGTGTACAAGGAGGCGTTCTCCACCGAAGCGCCCACCGCGCAGATCGAAAAGCCCTACGTGATGGCCGGCATCAACGTCATGGTCGCCGACACCGACGAGGAAGCGGAGCGAGAATTCACGGTGATCGAGCAGATGTTCCTCGACATCGTGCGCGGCAAGCGTCGCAAGATCCAGCCTCCGGTGGACCCGGAGACACTCGCCGCGCAGGGTGGCGGAAACAACCCCATGTTGCGGATCAAAGCCGTGGGCGCCCCTCGGACGGTGAAGGCGCAACTGGAGGAGTTCGTGGAGCGCACCGGCGCCGACGAGCTCATCACCGTCACCTACGCCTACGATCCAGCGGTCCGGGACCGTTCGCTGCAGCTGCTTGCCAAGAGCTGGTTCTGAATTCGAGGGATTCCCGGTCGGCGACGGCTCGGTGTTCAAGGCCCGGCGTCGGGAGTGCTTCGAGCCCGGTGCTCTTAGAAGAACCCGGACCGGTGAGCCGTCCCTACCGACCCGCGCGTGCTTCGCCTCGGGGAGCCGGCCGAAGGGTCGGGCCGGATATTGACGGCTGAGCCCGTGAGCGGGCTGTGGCCAATGTGTTCTCGGGTAATGCGAGTCGGGCGGGTCCGGTCGCGAATCAGTTATGCCTTCGGTTTCGGGTGAACTCGATGAGCTCGCGGCTTGGAACTCCTCCTCGACGGCGGCGGTGCCGAGTTTTTCCATTGGCTGCAAAGTGTGATCAACTCGGTGTTCAAGATCACTCCGGTAGAGGTATCTCGCGCTTCGAAACGCCCGTATCTTGATCATGCTTTTGGCAGAGACGCCACGAGAACCACTTGGGAGTGAACCACTTGTCCGCATGCCCGTCGGAGCAAGCGTGAACGATCCGACTCTTTTCGAACACACCAGTAGGCAGCTGCGAAACCTGTGTGCCGAGGCCGGCTTCCCGGCATCCGACGACACCCCGGTCGAAATGCTCGGAGAACTGCTGGGCACGGCTGGAAACCGCCGTCTTTCCGAAGGTCCATTGTGGCCTTCGGATGTCGCGGACGATGCCACGCCCGTCGAATTCTCCGTCGCATTGGACGACACCGGTGACCGTGCTGTGCGGGTGCTCGGTGAAGTGGTCGCCGAGAAACCGAGTATGTCGGCCAACGTCGTCGCCGCGCGGCGGTTCCTCGAATCGATGTCCGAACGCCTCGGGATTCCGACCGAGCGGTTCGAGGCGGTGGAGGACCTCTTCCTCCCCGACGATCCGCAGGGCAAGTTCGCGTTCTGGTATTCGATGATCTTCCGGCCGGACGCCGCGCCCAAGCTCAAGGTCTACTTCAACCCCGGTGTGCGGGGTGAGGGCCGCGCGGCCGAACTGGTCGCCGAAGGCTTCCGGCGGCTGGGGATGGAGGACGCCTACGACGCGGCGACCGAGTATTCCGTATCGCGGGGAGAGCTCGACAAGTTCACGTTCTTCGCCGTGGACTTGGACGACAGTCCGTTGTCGAGGGTCAAGTTGTACATCTCGCACTTCTCGGCCACCGCCGACGTGGCGGTGCAGGCGTCGCAGGCGGTCGACGGTCTCGACCGCGACGGCATCAGCGAGTTCTGTGGACTTCTCGGCGGCAGCACCGAGTCGTTCGACGGACGTCCGCTGGTGTCCAGCTATTCGTTCGTGGAGGCCGATCCGAAGCGGCCCGGCAACTACAGCCTCTATCTGCCCATCCGCGACTACGTGGCCGACGATGTGGAGGCACGGTCACGGGTCGTGTCGTTCTTGGAGAACAGGGGCAGTGACGCGGCAGGACTCGACCGGTCCATTCGGGCACTCACCGATCGCCCGTTGAGCGACGGCCGTGGGCTGCTGGCCCACGTCTCGCTGCGACTGGGACAGTTCGGTACCGGCACTACGATCTACCTGTCGTCGGAGGGCTACGAGGTCCTGTCCGCGCGTTCCGATGCGCGTACGGCGGCCACTTCGACGCACTCCTGAAACCGCCCAAGCCACGAACCCAAGTTCTCAAGGTGTGAAAGAAGGAACCGTGAAGCCGTTCCCCCCGTACCGGATCCAGGTCGTCAAGGAAATACCGATCACGACACGCCAGCAGCGTGAGGAAGCGCTCGCCCGCGCGTCGTACAACGCATTCGACCTGCCCTCCAACATGGTCACGATCGACCTGTTGACCGACTCGGGTACGGGGGCGGTGTCGGCGGCTCAGGAGGCCGCCGCGGCGCAGGCCGACCGCTCGTACGCGGGATCGGACTCGTACTACCGATTCCGGCAGGCCCTGGACGACATCACGTCGTATCCGCACATCTTCCCGGTGCACCAGGGCCGTGCGGCCGAGCGGGTGTTGTTCTCGTCGGTGTTGAAGCCGGGGCAGATTTCGCTGAGCAACACCCACTTCGACACGACGAGGGCCAACGTCGAACTGGTCGGCGCGGAGGCCCGTGACCTGCCGTGCGCCGAGTTCGGGGACCTGGACAGCCAAGCTCCGTTCAAGGGCAACATCGACCTCGAAGCCCTGGAAGCGACGCTGAAGGGACCCGAGGGCGGCCGCGTCGGCCAGGTGCTGATCACCATCACCAACAACGGTGGTGGTGGCCAGCCGGTGTCGATGGCGAACCTGCGCGCGGTGCGGTCGTTGTGCGACCGCTACGGTGTGCCGTTCTTCCTGGACGCGGCCCGGTTCGCTGAGAACTCGTGGCTGGTGATCCAGCGTGAACAGGGCTACGGCCACCTCACGCCGCGCGAGGTGGCGAGGCAGACGTTCGCGCTCGCCGACGGTTGCGTGGCCAGCCTCAAGAAGGACGCCATCGCGCCGATGGGCGCGGTCATCGGTGTGCGTGACTCGGAACTCGCCAAGCAGTGCGAGGCCAACATCATCGCCACCGAGGGTTTCCGCACCTACGGCGGGTTGGCCGCGCACGACCTGGAACGTGTGGCCCAGGGGCTCGACGAGGTGCTCGACCCGAACTACCTGCGCTCGCGGGAAGCCGATGCGGCTCATTTCGCCGAGTTGGTCACCAACGCCGGTGTGGACATCGTCCAGCCCGCGGGCATCCAC
This sequence comes from Saccharomonospora sp., assembly GCF_027317685.1. Lineage (NCBI taxonomy): Bacteria > Bacillati > Actinomycetota > Actinomycetes > Pseudonocardiales > Pseudonocardiaceae > Saccharomonospora > Saccharomonospora sp. Next base: position 17,738 of record NZ_DAHVQP010000134.1, on the reverse strand, counting down.
GCGCTGTACCTCAACGCGGGTAGGTTGTTGCCGCACATCCCGCCGCACGGCTTCCCCGGGCACGCGCTCGCGTGCGAGATGTACCTCGCCGGTGGCGTGCGGTGTGTGGAACTCGGATCGCTGTACCTGGGCACGTTCGACGAGAACCACAACCTCGTCGAACCCGCCCCGTTCGAGCTGGTGAGGATGGCGATTCCGCGCCGTACCTACACGCAGGCCCACCTGGAGTACGTCGCCGACGTGCTGGCCGACATCGTGAAGAATCCCACGCGGGTGGCGTCGTACCGAGTCGTCGACGCACCGGAGTTGTTGCGGCACTTCAACCTCAAGCTGGAACGCATCCCGGCCGGGTCGTAACCGCTCCACGGACGAAAAGGGGCCTCCGCCTTGCGGCGGAGGCCCCTTTTGCCTCACGTGCTCGAGGAGGCCATCTCCGGTTCCGGGAGCCTGCTCATCGCGTACCTCACCAGTCGGATGAGGGCGAGCTTGCTCGACTCGCGTTGCCGCGCGTCGCAGAACATGATCGGAATACCCGGCGAGATAGCCAGCGCCTGGCGGATCTCGTCCTCGGTGTATTCGTCGGAGCCGTCGAAGCAGTTCACCGCCACGATGAACGGGATGCCCCGGCGTTCGAAGAAGTCGATCGCGGCGAAGCTGCTGTCGAGGCGGCGGGTGTCGACCAGCACCACTGTGCCGATGGCGCCGCGCGCGAGCTCGTCCCACATGTACCAGAAGCGGTCCTGCCCCGGTGTGCCGAACAGGTACAGCACCGTGTGCGGCGAGATGGTGATGCGGCCGAAGTCGAGCGCGACCGTGGTGGTCTTCTTCTGTTCGACGCCGGTGGTGTCGTCGATACCGTCGCTGGCCGTCGTCATCAACTCTTCGGTGGACAACGGCGGGATCTCGCTGACGGAGCCCACCATGGTCGTCTTACCGGCACCGAAACCGCCGGCCACGATGATCTTGACTGGCGTGGGTACCACGGCCGTCGCCGTGGTGTCGTCAGAGCTGGGAGAGGCCATCGAGCACCGCCTGAAGTAGTTGACGATCCGGAGCTTTCATCGGTTGGGTGGGGGAACGCACGATCACGTCGCCGCGTTCGATGAGGTCACTACACAGGACCTTGGCCACGGCGATCGGTACCTTGAGGTGAGCCGCGATCTCGGCGACCGACAACGGCCGCTCGGCCAGGTCGAGAATGGTGTGGTGTTCCGGGGTGAGACCCACCGGGTCCCTTTTGACCCCGGACAGCGCCATCACCTGGGTGGCGATGTCGAGTTTGATGTCCGAGGCCGGGATGCGGCCCTTGGTGATGGCATACGGGCGGATGAGAGGCCCCGCTGCCTCGTCATACCACTGATCATCCATGGTCACGTTTCTGAGGCCACCTCGTTCCTCGGTGCGGCGGACATGAAGTCACCGACGCGCTTCACGAGCCGGTTCATCTCGTACGCGATCATCTCGACGTCCACCGACTCCTCGGCGAGTACGGCGAGGCACGCTCCGGTTCCCGCGGCGGACACGAACAAGTAGCCCTCGGTCATTTCGATGAGGGTCTGTAGCACCGGGCCTCGTTGGAAGTGGCGACTGACCCCTTTGGCGAGGCTCTGCAGACTGGAGGCCATCGCGGAGAGCTGGTCGGAGTCGTCCTTGGACAGCGTGCCGGACTTGCCCATCAGCAGGCCGTCGGCGGATAGCACCACGGCGTGCTGGGCACCCACCACGCGGTCCACCATGTCGTCCAGCAACCAGTTGAGGTCCGACGTGGAGTTGCTGTTGTCGTTCATCGCTTGAGATCCACTTCCCTATCGATCATTCGTCGGTCGGTTGTGCGGAACCGTCCGCGTCGCGTCCTCTACGAGTGCCCTTGCGGAACGCCGACAGTGTGTTGCGTGTCCTGCCTGCGAACCGGTCGATGTCGCTCTGCTCCGCGTCCGGGTCGTCGCGCAGTTGCGGAGCGAGGTTTTCCTGGGGACGTCGCTGTGGCAGCGGTGCCCGACGCCGCTTGCGTTGGGGCAGGCCATTGCCTGTCTCAGACGACTCGGCGCCGGTGGACTCACCACCGGGGCGAAGAGCGCCGTTCGTCCCCGTAGTCGTCGTATCGGTCGTCGGCACCTGGCCCGAGCCGTTCGACTCCGTCGTTTTGTCAGGAGCCGTGGGCGAGGGCTGTGTCGACATCGTCGACATCGTCGACACCGTGGGTGCCACGGGCGTTGTGGACGCCGTGGGAGCCGGAGCGGTCCTCGACGGCGTGTTCTGCGGTGCTGTTGCGGTCGGGCCCGTGCCGACGGGGACTGTCTGCCCGGTCATCGGCTTACCCGGCTTGTGGGTTTCGATCTCCGGCTCCTTCGGCAGGCTCGCGTGGAAGCCCGAGTCCACGTCGGTGGCCTGCTCGTCGGAGGCCAGGATGGACGTCGGCAACAGCACGGTAGCGCGGGTGCCGCCGTAGCGGGAGGAGTCGAACGTGACGTGTGCACCGAGCCGTGTCGACAGTCGCGAGACCACGAACAGACCGAGACTCGCGTCGGCCTTCATGGCCATGGCGTCGAACTCGGGTGGTTCGGACATCATGTTGTTGGCCCACTCGCGTACCTCGTCCTTCATGCCGAGGCCCTGGTCGGCGATGTCCACCACGACACCACGCGCGACCTTGGTCCCGGTCATGTAGACGGGTGATCCCGGGGGCGAGAACGTGGTGGCGTTGTCCACCAGTTCGGCGACGAGGTGAATGGTGTCGGCCACGGCTGAACCGAGCAGCGCCACGTTCGGGATGGGTTCGACCTCCACCCGCGAGAAGTGCTCGGTCTCCGAGATCGCGGCCCGCAGCACGTCGATCAGCATGACCGGCTTACGCCAGCGGCGGCCTGGCTGTTTGCCACCGAGAATGATGAGGTTCTCGGTCGTGCGGCGGGCACGGGTGGCGAGGTTGTCGAGCTGGAACAGGCTCTTCAGCTGCTCCGGGTTCTCCTCCCGGCTCTCCATCCGGTCGAGGATCTGCAGCTGGCGGTGCACCAGGCCCTGGTTGCGGTGGGCGATGCCGAGGAAGACGTTGTTCACACCGCTGCGGGCCTTGGCCTCACTGACCGCCGCGTTGACCGCCGTGAGCTGGGCGATGTTGAACGCCTCGGCCACCTGACCGATCTCGTCTCGACCGTGGTCTAGCCTCGGCAGCTCGGCCTGCACGTCCACCGGCTCGCCGTCCTTCAGCCGTTCCACGATGTTCGGCAGACGAGTGCTGGCCAGTTCGAGCGAGTCGTTGCGCAGCCGTTCGAGGCGCGTCATCAGGGTGCGGTCCACCAGGGTGCGCGACACCCGCACGGCGACGAGGATCGACGCGATGGCCGCGACGAGCGTGAGAGCGCTACCCCAAAGGACGTTGGTCAGGTTCTGGCCGCTGTCGTCGAGGGCCTTCGCCGAGGTCTGGTCGGCCTGGGTCGTCGTCAACGCCGACAGTTCCGTGGAGATCCGGCTGGCCAGGTCGCGCAGCTCGGTGTCGCCGAAGGAGAGGGAGGCGGTGTCGATCGGGCCCGGGCCGTGGGCGATGAGTTGGTTCTCGACGTCGCTCAGACGCTGCCAGTCTCCGCCCGAGACCAGCGCGTCGTACTGGACGCGCACGTCGGGGAGCATGTTCGGCGCCAAGTCCTCCAGAGCCGACCGGTAGGAGCCGACGAGCTGGGAGAACGCGCGGTGGTCGTTCGCCGAGAAGCTCTCGTTGGTGAAGGCACTGGACGCCAGTGAGGCGGCACGCGACATCTGGTCGGCCGCGCGGAACAGGCCGGTGGCCGTGATGCCGTTCTGGCTGGCGTCGACGTCGGGCACGGTGCGGGCCTGCGCGTCGAACAGGCCGGCGGCCGTGTCGATGAGCTCGTTGTAGTACTCGTTGACCTCTGTGGCGGAGATTTCCCTGACGTTGATCTGCGTGCGCATCTCCGGCAGCTGGTCGAGCTGGGACTCCAGGTTGCTCATGCGGCTGGCGATCTCGGCGGGCACATCACCCTTGATCGTTTCCATCGCCTCGCGGAGCGCACCGAGGGATGTGTCGATCTCCTGCTGCTGTTGTTGCAGCTCCGCCAGCCCCGTTGACGGTTTGTCCAGATACATAAGGGACAGTTGGCGTTCCTGTTGCACCGCACCCAGTGAGGTGACGGCGGGAATCGACACCTGCTGCACACTGGAGGCCACCGCGCGCACGTAGAACGCATCGACGACGAAGTACGCCGACATGATGATCCACAACAGCAGAAGCGCGATACTGGGGACCAGCACCGTGCCTGTCAGCCGCTTGCGGATCGACTTGTGGTGTCCCTGTTGTGACGTGTCTTGAGTTGACTTGTCTTCGTTCTTCACGACGCTCCACGACGACCTGTTGAACCGCTGCCAGGCACCCGCGCACGCGGCAGGCCACCAGGCCGTGGCCCGCAACGGTCGGTCCGTCCGGGCCACGGTCGCCGGTCACCGGCTAGTGCCTTGTCGAAGGTGATCTTGGCGTATCGGGGTCGTGGCTGTTCGTCTGCCCCCGTCTTCCGAAGCGACTTACCAGGTCAGCGCTTTTCCAGCGGCTCCCGGGCGACTTCGGGCAACCGCTGGTTCTCGGCCACCGGCCACGCGAGCGGGTCGGGTCCGAGGGCGCGGAGCTGTTCGACCTGGAGAGCGCACCACGGGGACACGCTCGTGCGGTCGGCGTCCACTTCGGCCAGGAACCTGTCCCACGGAACCCATTCGGTGTCGTGGACCTCGTCCGGGTTCGGTTTCGGCTCGGGGCGGGTGTCGACCGTGGCGCGGTAGACGGGGCACACCTCGTTCTCCCGCGTTCCGTCGGGCATGGTGGCCTCGTAGGCGAACTCGGGCAGCACCAGTTCGATCTCGATGCGGTCGGCCGCGATGCCGAGTTCGTCGGTCAGTCGCCGGGTGATCGCTTCCGGGATGGTCTCGCCGGGTCCGGGGTGGCCACAGCAGGAGTTGGTGCGCACGCCCGGGAAAGTGGGCTTGTGCTTGGCCCGCCAGGTCACCAGGAAGTTGCCGTCCGCGTCGAACAGATAGCAGGAGAAAGCCAGGTGGAGCGGGGTGGATTCGTGGTGGACCTCGGCTTTCGGCGCGTATCCGATGCGTTCGTGTCGCGTGCCGCACAGCACGACGTATTCGACCTCGGGGTCGAGCTCCACCTCGGAGCCGAGTACCTGGGTCATGATGGTCCTACCACCCTTCGTTGTCGCCGGTCGGGCGGTCGTTTCTCGCCCCGTACGCCGGTCACGAGTTGATCATGATTGATGGCAGGCGGGCAAGCAACCGGAGGCCGGCCTTTCGCGTGTTCCTCATGACACGGACAGTGCTCATGGCCGGTCCCGGACAGCGTCGTCGGATGCCGCCGCCGAGACCGCGAGCGAATGAGCACGGTGACCACCGCGAACACGGCGCTCGGCCGTGCCGGTCATGGGGGTCGTACCGAGCGCACGATCGACCCACTTACCCAGCGGTAGCGCGAGTACCGCGGTCGCCAACGCCAGGTGCACGAGCAGGAACACCACGGCGGTCGCCACGCTCGGCGGCCCGCCCACGAACACCACGATATGCGAAGCCCAGGCCAGTTCGTCGGGTCTGCTGCCCGCCGCCCACACCTCGTTCAACGCCCAGAACGTCAAGTCGTTGAGCCCGGCGATGACGATGAGGATGCTCGCGACACCGGTCTTGAGCACCGTCGCCGTGCGCGCTCCGCCGAGCCGGTACGCCATCAGGGCGAACAACACGATGAACGTCGTGATGAACAGCTCCCACTGGTACACCGGCTCGAACGAGCCCTCGACGTCGGAGTTGCGGGCGAACTCCTGCACCCGCAGCACCAGCTCGGTGTCGATCCAACCCATGTAGGCGACCACGGCGAAGGCGATCAGCACGGGCGCCGCCCGTACCTTCGGGAACAGGGCCACCGCGGGCACGGCGAACAGGAAGGGACTGAGCTTGAACAGCCACTCGCCTAGGTCGTCCAGCGTCTGATCCGGTGGCAGGATCACCATGATGAGCAGGGCCAGCACAGCCGCGGGCACCGCGAACACCAGCCACAGCCAACGTCGATGCCGGTAGAGCGCGCGAATCGCGTTCGCCCCCGCACCGGAGCCACGCCCGGGTCGGGTGTCGGGTTTCGTGGTCGTCATGCCTGCTCGACCTCCAGGTGTGGCTTCTGCGTCCAAAACGGTCCCAGCGCCAACGCGTCGACATCGGTTTTGAGAAAGCACCTGATGGCGTCCTCGGGGGTGGCAACGATCGGTTCGTCGTTGTCGTTGAACGACGTGTTCACCAACATGGGCACGCCCGTGAGCTCGTCGAAATGCTTGATCAGCTTGTAGTAGAGCGGGTTGTCGTCCTCACTCACCGTCTGCACTCGTGCCGTGCCGTCCACATGGGTGATGGCCGGAACGACCTCGCGCTGGTGTTCGAGGACGTCGAAGACCAGCAGCATCACCGGCGAGGGGTAGTCGCTGGCGAAGAACTCTCCCGAGCGTTCGGCCAGACACGACGGAGCGAACGGCCGGAACGCCTCGCGGTGCTTGACCTTCTCGTTCATGCGGGTCTTGGACTCGGGGTCTCGCGGGTCCGCCAGCAGGGATCGGTTGCCCAGAGCTCTCGGCCCGCACTCCATGCGGCCCTGCACCCAGCCCACGATGAGGCCGTCAGCGATCTTGGCGGCCGTGTGTTTCGCGATGTCGTCGATCCGCTGATACTCCACGCCCGCGTCCTGCAACGCCTTTTCCATCTCGGCCTCGGTGAACTTAGGACCCGTGTAGGTGAAGCCGGTGCGAGGGCGGGGCAGGTTGTGTTTGCCGACGGTGACCTCCAACGCGGAGCCCAAGGCGCAACCGTCGTCCGCCGCGGCGGGCTGGGCGAAGAACTCCTCGAACGGCGTCTCCAGCAGGATGCGCCCGTTCATCACACTGTTGAGGGCCACGCCACCCGCCATGGCCAGCCGCTTGGACCCCGTCTGCCGCTGCAACCAACGCGCCAGGTGCAGGCCCGCCTCCTCCAACGTCACCTGCAGTGCGTAGGCGATGTCGCGGTAGTGCTGCGGCACGGGGTTCTCGGCTGTCACCCGCGTCCTGGGACGGGCGGGCCCGAACGTGTCGTAGAACTTCTTCGACAACAGGTGCTTGGCCGTGGTGTGGTGGCGGAACCAGCTGAGGTTGAGCTCGAACCCGCCGTCCGGGTCCAGGTGGATCAGGTCGCGGAACGCTTCCACATAGGTGTCGTTGCCGAACGGGGCGAGCCCCATGACCTTGCCCTCATCCCGGGTCGGGTAGAAGCCGAGATAACCGGTCACCGCCGCGTACATCGCGCCGAGCGAGTGGGGGAACTTGATGCGCCGCAGGTCGTGGATGCGGTTACCCCGGCCGTGTGCGAGCAGGGTGCTGGTGCCGTCGCTGCCGATACCGTCGAGCGTGAGGACGGCCGCCTCCTCCCACGGGCAGATGTAGTAGGCGCTGCCCGCGTGGGCCCGGTGGTGATCGATGAGATGCACCTTGAACTTCGTCGGACCCGTGTACCCGACGGCTTCGGTGACGTCCCGTTCGAGCGTGAACGACCGCTTCATGTGCGCCAACACCGCGCCGCCCGCGTGGTAGTCGTCCACGCCCTTGCCGCCACCGGTGCGGAACGTGTCGAGCAGGCTCGCCGCCTTGCCGCCGTCGTCGTTCTCGTTGCGGAAGACCTCCAGGGTCTTGGGGAAGTAACGGGCGAACACCTTCGCCGCGTGTGCCGCTTCGGCCCAGCGGGTCCAGTAGTAGGCGACGTGGTCGACATCGCCGAGCGTGATGCCTCCCTGTTGCAGGCAGAACTCGATGGCTTTCGCGGGCAGACGCCCGTCGTGCTTGACGCGGGTGAACCGTTCCTCCTCGGCGAAGGCGATGATCTCGCCATCACGAACGAGGGCCGCGGCGGAATCGTGCACCCTGCTGATGCCGAGGACGTACATGGGCAGCTCCAACCTGTCTTCACTACTTACTTGTGGGTGTGGACCGAAAAACCGAAGCCTGCGTAGGTCCCGGAGTCGCCGTGGGAGTGGCGCATCAGGTGCCGCAACGCCACCGCTTCGGCGGTGAGGCCGAGGACGATGGCGCAGAAACCGCCGACGGCACCGAGTGGAGGCGCCAGGGCCAACGCGCACGCGACCGTGGCCGCGAGCCGGATCGCGGCGGCCGCGGCGGTGGACGACAGCACCCGGCTGTCGGTGTTCTCCACGAGGTAACCGGCGTAGATGAGCAGGATCGACATGGCGATCTCCACGACGGTGAGCACGGCGAGGACGACGTAGCCCGACACTGTCAGCGGCATGTCGGCCCCGGTCAGCAACACATGCCTGGTGGTCGGCACGAGCAGTGCCACGGCGAGGGCGACGGCGAAACCCGCGCCCGCGAACTCGGCGGTGCGCAACAGACGCCCGGCCCGTGCCCGTCCGGCGGCGCCTCCGGCGCCCCGAAAACTCACAGACGTCGCCGGTTGCCTGAGTTTGAGCTGGTAGAGCGCGAACGAACACAGCGCGCTCGCGGCGAGCAACGCGAGGTGGAACGGGCCGCTGTCCACTATTCGCCCGCTGAAGGCGAACACCAGGAAGAGCGCGGAGATGGTGATCGCGTCCAACAGTTCGGTGATGCCGAGCAGCACCGTGCTGCGGGTGAACGCCCGGGTCAACTGCCGCCGGGCGGGCCGGGGAGCGCGCAACCACTCGCCCGGCAGCGCCGAGAGCGAACACCCGATGAGCACGGCGATCGCACCCACCAGGGCGAGCAGGTGGGTGTGCGGAGACCAGCCGGAAAGCCACGTCGTGGTCGTCACCGCCGCGACGACCGCGGCGAGGATCGTGAACGCCGTCGCGTCGAGCGCCGGCCTGCCTCGGAGCCGGTGCAGGCCGGAAAGCGTCATCAACAGGCCCGTGCACGCCGACCAGGTCGCCGCGGCCAGGTAGAGCGTGAGGACCGACGACGGTGCGATCACCAGGGCGAGCACCAAAGCGACGGCGAGGAGCGCCACGGGCGCCGCGGCGATGCGCAGTGCCAGACCCGCCAGCGACGTCGTCGTGAGCCGGGTCCTCGGCAAGATCTTCAGCGCGGCCTTCTCCGCCGCCGTGGGCAGGAACACCAGCCAGGTACACGCGCCCCACGCGTTGGCGTATTCGCCGTAAGTCGCCGAACCCCAGATCGCGAGTAGCGCCACGGCCATGAGCTGCGCACCGAGCCGGTAAACACCGCGTCCCGCGAGCAGACGAAGGGTCATCAGCGGGCGCAGCGGTGTCGCCATGGACGTGGACGTGCTCAAGGGAAAGGCACCGCCAGGTCCTGTTCATCGTCATTGCGGTTGGCCAGGCGGAACTTCAGCGTTCCGCGCACCGCGTTCTCGGCCGACCACAGTCGGCTCACCGAATCGGCGGTCACGACGACGTAGCCGAGCTTGTAGCCGGCCTGCTCGTAGGGGCGGACGAGGGATCCTTCGTGGACGAACAGTTGCAGGTCGACGACCTCCGGCAGGGCGCGCACCTCGTCGACGCCGTCGACACCGATGAGCCGTCCTGCGCGGTCGGAGGCGAGGATGTGCACCAGCGTCGGTCGCGGGTCCTTGCCGCTGATCGTCGGTTCCTCGCCTACGGCGAGCGACATAGTGGCCGACATGAGGTCCACGCCGTGGCAGTTCTCCACCACTTCGGCGATGCCGTTGCCGCCCATGCGGGCGCCCATCTCGATCAGGTACAGCTTGCCGTCGCGGCCGAGGACGGCGTCGAACGTCAGCGGCCCGGTGCGGTAGCCCAGCTCCGCGCACACGGCGGCCAGCATGTCGGGCAGTGCCTCGGCGACCTTGCCGGGCAGCTCGGCGGGCATGAGGTGAGCCGTGGTGACAAACAGTGGCGGCGGTGTGATGGTGCGTTCGGTGACGGCGTGGAACACGATCTCGCCGTCCACGATCAGCGCCTCGATCGTCAGGTGCCGGCCGTCCAGGTGTTCCTCGACGACCACGCGTCCCTGCTGGGAGAACGTCAACGACTCGGACACGGCAGAGCGGAGTCTGCCGGGGTCGACGCACGAGACGACCCCGCGGCTACCGGACGAGTCGACGGGTTTCACCAGGGCCGGGAACCGGATGTGCTGGGCCGCCTGCACCAGCTCCGCCCCCGAGGAACCCGACACGCTGCGATAGGTGGGCACGCCCGCCCGTTCGCACGCCGAGCGGAACACCGGTTTGTCCACGGACGCCTCGACGGCGGCGGGAGGCAGAGGCGACGGCAGTTTCCACTTCTCGGACAGCCAGGCTTGCGTCGGCAGTCCCACGTCGCTGGCAGGGCAGATCACCCCGGCGATATCGGTGCGGGAGCCCAGGGCCGAGTCGATCAGTTCCGGTGCCCGCACGCTGAGCTGCAGGTACTCGTCGGCCACGGCCACGCCCGGGGCGTTGGGTCTGATGTCGACGCAGATGGTGTGATAGCCCAATTCGCGCGCACGGCGGTAGACGTTGACAGAGCCGTCGGCGCCGCCGAGTACGACGAGTGTTCGTTTCATACGGTTTCCAAGGGCGGTGACGTGCTGAGCAGCCTGTCGGTGTCGTTCACGGCGATGCTGGCCTCCCGGACGTAGAACAACCGGGGCCGCGGTTGTCCGGCGTTCACGACGACGAGCGAACGCACGGCCAGCGACAACGTCACCAGTGCCACGGCGAACAGGACGAGCAGCGCGACGGCGAGGGCGGTTTCGGTCACGAGACCCGTGGCGCTCGCGACGGCGAGCAGCAGGGCCATTCCACCCACCAGTAGACACGTGGCCGACGCCGCCGTGCTGAGCCGCCGACTGAACCCCACGAAAAGCTCGATGGCATGGGAGGAAAGAAAACTCATATCCACTTTGGACTCACCGCGTTCCCTCGCTCGGTGCGCCACGGGAACCGTGATGTATCGGTTGGTCAACCGGGGGACGGTGGCCAGGAAGTACGGGGTGCCGAGGTCCAGGTCGACGATGCGTCTGGCGAGCTCGGTGCGGACCAGGCGGAACGCCGTCGCTCCCTGGGGGAGCTCGATCCGGAGCAGTCGACGTCCGATGAAGTGGAAAGCCGCTGTGCCCCATCGTCGTAACAGCGGGTCCTGCCTGTTGGTGCGTACTCCGAACACCGCGTCGTACCCGGCTTTGGCCGCGGCGATCAGCTTGTGCGCCTCGGCGGCGGGAAACTGCTGGTCGGCGTCCACGTGCAGGACCCACGGCTTGCTCGCGTAGCGGTAGCCGGCCGAGAAGGCGGCCTCGAAGCCGAAGTTCCGCGTGAACGACAGGTACTGCACTCGCCTGTCGGCCGCGGCGAGTTCCCGGATGACGTCGAGGCTTCCGTCGGTGCTGCCGTCGTCGACGTAGAGCAGTTCGAGATCGAGTTCACCCAGTTCGGAGACGATCTCGTCGTAGGAGTGTTTGAGGTTGTCGACCTCGTTGTAGCAGGGGATGACGACGGTCAATCCGGTCTCGTCGGGATAGCTCGTGACCTCACTCATCGCGATGGTTCACGGTTCTGGGGTTTGTGGACGGAAGCACTCGTGCTGCAGGGCGAGACATGGCATTTCCTTGTTCTGATTCGGGGTACGCGTTACGTCGATTCCGGATGACGGGTTGGCTGTTTATAAGCCCGACCCCCGGTGTGGTGACTAGAGGTAACGATGAAAGTTGGGCTGTTCGGCTGAAAGGGTGTTACGGAAGCACTGAGCTATTTGGACGATTCCGACCGGTAAGTACTTTTTCACGGCCCCCGGGTGGCACACTGCGACGCCATGTTGTCTCGCAGTACTGCCGTGCTGTGGCGTTCGGCATATCGCCGTGCGGTGCTGTCGGCCTTCAACACCGTGCCTTTCTACCGAGAACGTTGGGCACTCGACGGGCGGACGGAACCGACGTTGGTTCCCGGCCGCAAGGGCAGGTACGACGGTGCGACCGACCCCGAGCTGCTCGCTCGCACCGTGGTCGACCTCGTGCCACTTTCGGGTGGTGAGGGGCGTGTCGATCCGGCGCGGGGACTGGGGCACGTGCTGCCCGACGCGCGGCGGGTCCGTTCCGGCACGCTCGTCGTGATCGTCGACCCGGCGATACCGCACCCACCCGCTGACCTGCCGCGTGGTCTGCGTGGCTGCACGGTGAACCCGAAGACGTTCGCCGACGATGTGTCTTCCGGGACGGTCGCGGAGCTGGTGGCAGCGGTGAGGCGAGGAGAACCGGTGCTCGCCGTGGGCGATGACGCGAACATCGCCCGCCTGTGCTCGGCGTTGCCGGAGGAGTCGACCCACCGCATCGACCGGTTGCCGCACCGCAGCTTGGCCGAACTCGACGGCGGGCCGTACGGCGTGCTGCACGACCCGCTGCTCGGCTACTACGGCGCTTTCCGGGAGTGCGGCCGGTGGCATCTGGATTGGCGCCGCGTCTACGCTCGGCGCACGAAGGGCGGTCTGGCGTTCACGCTGCTGACCCAGCGTTCGCCCAGGCTGGTGGATGTTCTCGTGGACGGCGGGGTGCGCGGTGAGATCCGGCCCTGTCCCCGCCACGGCACCCCGGTCGTGTCACCGTGACCGAATCGGTCGAGCTCGCCGATCCCCGCACCGAGCCGGAACCGTCCGGCTGGGCCGGGTTCTTCCGGGCCCAGGGGCTGCACGCGGTGTGGGACTACGAGCTGCTTCGGTTGGAGGCGTGGGCGGCCCGTAATCCGCCGTTGCTCCTGGTGGCACGCAGTGGTGGCGAGATCGTCGCGGCTGCGTGTGTGCTCGTGTGCAGGTTGTGGCCCCGGTCGGCTTACGCTCCCGGCCCGCGGCACCGGGGATTGTCGACCTCGCCGTTGTGGGCCGAGGTGAGCCAGCCGTGGTTGAGCGGGCTTCCTGGCGTCGTGTTCGCCGAGAACGTGGACGGTGACGCGCGGGCGAGGATACTTCGGCGTTTCGAACGGGCGCTGGCCCGCCGACTGGGTCTTCGGACGTTGGGAGCGCTCTACCGTTCCGTCGACGCCGACATCGCCACGGCATTGGACGGACGTGGACGAATGGTGCGGCAGGTCGACACCGTGTCGGTGCTGAGCAACACCTTCGCCGATCGCGACGACTGGGTGGGCATGTTGTCGAAGTCGAGGCGGTCGAGCCTGCGGCGCTCGTTGCGCGAGGTGCAGCGGCATGTCGACAGCGGCCGGGTGGTGATCCGGAGCGGTTCGGCGCGCGAGGACCTGTGCGGCGGCGCGATCGCCCACCTCATCAACCGGCACCGGACCGAACGCGGCACGCCGCTGTTGGAGACCCGCAGCCCGTTGTTGGGTTCGTACTTCGACGTCTTCGTCCGGCGGTCCGATGTGTACACCCTGACCTACCACGACAGCGAGGGAAGATTGCTGGCGGTCAACACATGGCTCGACCATCCACGGTGCCTTGTGAAACAGCACTGGGCGTCGCTGTCGGTCGCGGACGGTGGTCTGCGCGATCTGCTGTTCGACAGCTTCTCCCGGGCCGTGGAGTACATGATCTCGGTGGGCGCGAAGGAGCTGTCGGCCGGGCGTAGCCCCCACGAGCACAAACACGGGCTGGGTTTCGCTCCCAGACCGGTGTACGGCGTCGCCGTGCCGAGGCCGGTGATGGGCCGATGACGAAGTCGTCGCCGAAGGAACGGGTTCCCGCGTCGACACGGCAGGGATTCGAGGTGGAGATCGTCGATCCCCGATTCGACTCGGAACCGTCGGGGTGGGCGAAGTTCCGCAGAATCGTGCCCTGCGGGCCGATGTGGGACTACGAGTTGCTGCGGTTGGAGGCGTGGCTGTCGCGGAATCCCCCGGTGCTCGCCGTGTTGCGCGAGGGCGGCAGGGTGTTGGGGGCGTGCGTGGCGATGCTGTGCAGTCCACGCAGTCCACTGCGCAAGCAGGAGTTCGCGCCTCGGTCCACCGGCCGGTTGCGGCGGTACGTTCCGTGCTGGGCCGAGGTCTATCTGCCGTGGTTCTCGGGCCACTCCGCAATCGTGTTCCGCGACGGCATGAGCGCCGAGCAGCGACGGGAGTTGCTGCGGCTGTTCGAACGACGGCTCGCGGAGTACGTGGGCGTCGGGTTGCTCGGCGTGGTCTACCGGGCCCTGCCCGCCGAGATCGCGAAGAGGGTCACCGGGCCGGGACGGCCGAGCCGGGAGATCGACCCCACCACTGTGCTGGTCAACCGCTGGGAGTCGGTCGACGACTGGTCGGCGTCTCTGCGTCCACCCGTGCGCGCCGCTGTGCGCGAGGTGCTCGACGCCACCGCGGAGCTCGATGTCACCACGGGCGCGGGGCGCACCGATCTCGACGCGGCGGAGCTCGCCACCCTGCTCAACCGACATCGGGCCAGGCAGGACGAGCGCGCCTGGCGTTCGGGGCAGCGGGCCAGGGTCGCCGGGCTGCATCTGGACACCCGCAGTCCCGTGCCCACCGCCTACCTGGAGGCGTTCCTCCGCAGACCCGAGGTCGTCACCCGGGTGTACCGGGAGGGAAGCGGCAGGCTCCTCGCGTTCCACACCATGATCGATATCGAGGAGGGGATCGCGTTGCCCCACTGGGCCGCTTTGCCGGTGGAGCGAGGGGGAAGGCGCGGCCTGTACGCCGATGCATATGTCCACTGTGTACAAAAAATGATCGAGTCGGGTCGGCCGGAACTCACCGCGGGCCGCACTCTGTTGGACCTCAAGGCGGCGTTCGGGTTCGACACGCGCAGCCTGTTCTCGATCGCCGTGCCGAGGCCGGTGATGGCCGGATGAGTGTCTCTGTGACGGTGCTCGACCCCAGACGTGACCCCGAACCCCCGGAGTGGTCGGCGTTCGCCGAGGCCGCGCGACTGCACGCGCCGTGGGACTACGGCCTGTTGGGTCTGGAGTCGCGACATGCGCCGCACCCGACCGTGCTCGCGTTGGCGACCCTCGACGGACGCCTCGCCGGGGCGATGGCCGCCAGCGTGGTGCGCGGCCCGTTGGGCGTGCGGCTGGTGGAGGTGCACAACCCGTGGCTGTCCGGTTTCGTCGGTTGGACGTTCCTCGATGAGATCGGAGCGCGGGGAAGGAAGCTGCTGCTACGCAGGATGGAACGGGAACTGTGCCGGTTCGCCGGGCTGGCGTGCGCGGGCGTGTTCTACCGGTACCTGTCCGAGGAGGAAGTGCCGCTGGTGTCCGGTTTCGGACGGCTGGGGCGCGAGACGGTGGGCGCGGCCGTACTGGACAACCGGTTCACCACCGTGGACGAGTGGATCTCCTCGCTGGCCCGCAGCCGTAGACACAGTCTCCGCGGCCAGGTGCGCAAGGTCGAACGGGACCCGGACATCGTGGTGCGTTTCGCCGCCGCGCGTGACGACCTCGACGGTGCCGAACTGGCCGAGCTGGTGAACAGGCACAGGACCCGGTTCGGCAATCCGGGGTTCGACAACCGTGGTCCGGTGGTGGCGGAGTACCTGCACCGGCTCGTTCGCCGCGACGACGTGCTGTCGTTGACCTACCACGACGGCCAGGGGCGGTTGCTGGCCTTCGCCGATCTGCTCGACAACCCCGGGGTGCCGCTCTACCAGCACTGGGCCGCGTTGAGTAAGGACGAAGGTGGAAAACAGCACCTGTACTTCGACTCCTATGCCCGCATGATGGGGCACGTCGTGGGGAACGGCCGCGAGGGACTGTCCGCGGGAAGGGGCAAACTGGAGCTCAAGCAGTCGTTGGGGTTGCAGCCTCGGAGGCGATGGGCCGCCGCGGTACCGAGGCCGGTGGCCGGATGAGTGTCGAGGTGCTGGATCCGCGGTTCGACGCCGAGCCGCCGTACTGGCGTGAGCTTCGGGCCCGTGCCGGGCTGCGCGGCGACTGGGCGTGGGACGTGCTGCGGCGGCAGGCGTGGTGTGCGCGGACGCCGTGGTATCTCACCGTGTTGCTGGACGGCTCGCGGCCACGGGGCATGGTCGGTGCGGCGTGGGTGGGTTCCCGTACCCGGCGGCACCGGTTCGCCGTCTCCGGCTGTGGTGGGCGGATCGGCGGTCTCGATCTCCGCGCGCCTGGCAGTAGCGCGTTCCCCTCCTGGTGGTTCGCCGACGTGGGGGACGACGGCGGTTGTCGGCAACTGCTGTCCGAATACGTGCCGACCGTCCGAAGGCTGCTCGGCCCGGGGCTGAAGGGCACGCTGATCCGACAGGTTCCCGAGGCGGCTTTGCCGGTGGTGGACGGGCGTTGGCGGCTGGTGCGCGAGACCGAACCCGTCGCGAGGATGAGCACCGAGCCGTTCGGCGGTCGCGACGACTGGTTGGCGTCTCTGCCCAGGCGACGCAGGGCGCACCTGCGCGGAGTCTTCGCGCGGGTGGAGGACGACGACAGCCTCACCGTGGAGTTCCTGCCGGGTGATCGGGCCGATGCCGTCGAGGTGGCGGAGCTGCTGCGCGTCAACGAGGTCAAGCACCGGGACGTACCGATCGTGCCCCTGCCTCAGTTCGTGGGGTATCTGCGCTGCCTGCTAGAGCAGCCTGACGTGTTCGTTCTGTCCTATCGAGACACCGAAACACGGAGGCTCCTCGGCGCGACGACGGTTTACGACCATCCACAGTGGCCTTTGGCGCGGGCGTGGTCCTCGCTGAGGGTCGAGGACGGTGGCAGGCCGGATCTGTACTTCCACATGTACGGCGAACTGGTGCGGTGGGCGATCGCCCAAGGCAAGAACGGCGTGGTGCTCGGCAAGAAGATGAGTCAGGTCAAGGCCTCGCTGGGCGCGGAACTGGTGCCCCAGTACGCCGCAGCGATCCCCGTGCGTTGAGGGACTACAGCGCTTCGGCGACGCGGGCGATGTCGGCCGGGCGCACTCGACAACAGCCCCCGACGACTCGGGCCCCTTCGGCGACCCAGCGCCGGGCGAGCTCCGGTGAGTAACGCGACGGCCCCCACCAGGCGCGCCGCACGGTGTCCCAGTTCTCGCCGCTGTTCGGATAGACCACCAGCGGCTTGGTCGTCACCTCGCGCGCGTGGGCGAGTGCGGGCGAGATGTCGCCGGGCGTGCAGCAGTTGACGCCCACCGCCACGATGTCGGGTGAGGACTCGGCGACGGCGAAGGCTTCGGCCAGCGGTTGTCCGGCCCGGGTCCGATCACCTTCGACGGTGTAGGTGAGCCACGCGGGCACACCCAACCCGGACACGGCTTCCGCCAGGGCCTCGGCCTCGTCGACGTCCGGCACGGTCTCCAGGGCCAACACGTCGGGGGAGGTCTCGGCCAGGACCTCCAACCGGGGGCGGTGCCAGTCCCGCAACTGCGCCACGGTGAGCCCGTAGCGTCCGCGATACTCCGAGCCGTCCGCCAACGCGGCACCGTAAGGCCCCACCGACGCGGCCACGAGCCGGCGTCGCCCGTCGTCGGAAAGTTGGTCGCGGGCCCGGCGGGCGAGCTCGACGCTGCGGCGCAGCAACGCGGCGGCCGTGTTCCGGTCGATGCCGCGTTCGGCGAACCCGGGAAACGACGCCTGATAACTCGCCGTGGTCGCGATGACGGCACCCGCCTCGTAGAACGCGCGATGGGCGGTGACGATCTCGTCGGGCGCGTCGAGCAGCAGCCGCGCCGACCACAGCACGTCGCCGAGGTCGTGCCCCCGTGCCTCCAGCTCGGTCGCGAGCCCGCCGTCGCTCACCAGAGGTGCCAAGCCGTCGAACAGCGTCACACGACCCACTGTAGGAGCACTGTAGGAGCGAGGTCCGGTGGTGTGTCAGCTCTTCCTGGGTAGTTCGGCGCTGATACGC